>JAJFJX010000252.1 GCA_021773655.1 Panacagrimonas sp. | reverse complement strand
AGGCAACAGCTCGCGCCGCTTCGAGCGAGGGCAGGGCCGCCTGCTTGTTCCTGGTGCCGAGCGTCGCCTGATATCGCGCGCGTGCCACGCCCCCCAGGGTGGCGGACAGCAGGATCGCATGACCGCCGGAGTGCAGGTGTGATCTGAGCAGGCGCTCGCTGACCGTCCCCATGTACGCATCCGAGGCGTGAACCTCGTCAATGACAAGAAGGCTTCGCGACAGCAGTGCATGGCGCAGGTGCGCGTGCCGGACCTGCAGGGCAGCCAGCATCGCCTGGTCGATTGTTCCGACCGCTATGGGGGCCGCGAGAAAACGCTTGCTGCCTTCGGCTGCCCATCGCAGATGTGCCTTCTGGTCCTTGACGTGGTCAGCCCATAGCACCTTGAAATCGGGAAGGCGTGCCTTGATCTCGTGGCCGTCTGCGGCCTGATATCCAGCCAGAGCGCGAACGGTTGTAGGGCGGTCCACTTCGTCCCAGACGTTGCGCGTGAATTGCAATATGCGCTCATAAAGCTGGCTGGCCGCAGCGCGTGTCGGTAACGCGAAGTACATGCTGTCCACGGCCCCGGTTTTGAACAGATGCAGGAACCGCCAGAGAACCGCCTCTGTCTTGCCGCTGCCGGTCTCCGATTCGAGGATCACCAGAGGCGCTTCGAGATTCCCCGACAGCTCGCTCTGGAACGGCCGTGGATTCTTGTCGGCGCCGAAGGCCTGAGAGAAGGTGAGCCCACGCGCCGAAACGCGGCCGCGCCAGTTTTCGGTGTTCAGGCCAATGCTGCGCACTGCCCTTTCTGCGAGAGGTGGTGCAGTCTTCGCCCGTTCTTCTCCGGGATGCGAATAATCAAAGAACTGTGTATCAGAGCCCAGCCAGTCTGCGAGCTGCACGGCACCGGCGAACCAGTGCCCGAACGCGGCGCTACCGGGCAGCGGCGCTCCGCCTGATGTGAATGCTTCTGGAAAATGCTTCGTGACGGCACGCCCCATACGCGCCAGTGTGGCGGCCGGGCTGTAGACGAGATGGCCATCAACCAGAACGTCTTCCCAGATCACGCGCGATGTTCTTGCGCGACTCGCGCGAGCAACAGGCCGCCCATGGTGCGAAACGCTCGCCAGCAGAAGGCGATCTGCGCAATCCCCTTCGCCCCACTCCAACAGCGCTTCACAAGGCAGATGTTTCGCGTACAGAGCTTCCGCCTCCTCGGTGCGCGCCTCTGCGCTGTGTCCGGCAGTAAATGCAGGCCAGCCTCTTGGCACTGAGCCGGAGAATTGCTTTGCCTGAAAACCGGCATTGGCCTTGCCTGCGTCGTGCAGAAAAACCAGTACAGCAAGGCGCTGAAGTTGCATTGCACCCAACGGTGCTCCTGCAGCACGCTCGGCTGCCCGCCGCAGACCACGCGTCTTCATGAGCTCAAGGAAGCACGCCGCCACATCATGCTGATGATCGAGCAGGGGATGTCGATCCGGCATTGAATTCCCGTTGACAGCGGCCCTGAGTTTTCCCCATGCCACCGCGCAATCTTCGTTTGATGTCGTCATTCTCTTTTTTTCGTTTCGCGCATCAGTGTCCCGTGCAGTTCACGAGAACCCTTTCTTCAGAGGATCATTCTTACAGTCTGGATCGAGGATCCTGATCCTCTGACTCGCGCTGATCTTCGCACGACTTCAAACGCTATCCTGGGATTGAGGCTGCGCCGTGACAATGGGATTTTCACAATCTACGGATACTGACTCCGGAGCCTGAGGGCTGCTCGTTCCAGATGAGACGGGCGCAATGCGGTATGGCGCGATTGCGCGCGCTTTTGCGCATCGCGGCGCCTGTCTCGGCGCCTGTCGTGGTTCCTGCGCCTGAGGTCCATCGCGCTGCTCCATCCATCTTGCGCTGTGCATAATCGACGACCGCAGCAGCGATCAACGCAGCATGGACAGGCCCTGAAGACCTTCGCTGCGGGCTTGCGGACCTGAACGCTGCGATCAGAGTCCGCGCCCCACTGGACAGGCGTCGGGATCGGTGTACTGTATATCCATACAGTCCTCCTGCCCCGGCCATGCTCACCCCCCGCCAGACCGACATCCTTGCTTTCATCCGCGCCTGCCTGGAGTCGCGCGGCGCGCCGCCCACGCGCGCCGAGATCGTGACGGAGTTCGGCTTCGCTTCGCCCACCGCTGCGGACGATCATCTCAAGGCCCTGGCCAGGAAGGGCGTGATCGAGCTGGTTCCGGGCGCTGCGCGTGGCATCCGCTTGCTGGAGGCGGTGCCGCAGCAGTATCAGCTCCCGCTGATCGGCCGGGTCGCGGCCGGCAGCCCGCTGCTGGCGCTGGAGAATCTGGAATGCCAGGTGCCGGTGGACGCCGCGTTGTTCAAGCCGCGCGCAGATTATCTGCTGCGCGTCACCGGCGAGTCGATGCGCGACATCGGCATCCGCGACGGTGACCTGCTCGCCGTGCACCGCCAGGCCACCGCGCGCAACGGCCAGATCGTGGTGGCCCGCATCGACGACGAGGTCACCGTCAAGCGCTACCAGCGCCGCGGTGACGTGGTGCAGCTGCTGGCGGAGAACCCGGACTTTTCTCCCATCCGCGTCGATCTGTCGCGCCAGCCGCTGGCCATCGAGGGCCTGGCCGTGGGCCTGCTGCGTACGGACGGTTTCGGCCGGCTTTGAGTTGAGGCTTCGAGTTCGGATTTTGAGTTCAGGAGGCGATTGGAAATGCGCACGAAAACCGGGCTCGCCTTGCCCGCCCTGCTGTCCCTGCTGTTCCTGCCGTTCCTGCTGTTGCCGCCGCTGGCCAGCGCCAGTGCCAGCACGTTCATCTGCGATTACGCGCGCTACAGCAACCCCGAAAGCTCCCACCAGGCCGAGGAGCATTTTTCCTTCACCTTCATCCTGGACGAGGTCCGCAACACGGCGTACGTGCTGGGCACCCCGGGGCGCCACGCTGTCACCGTGAGCCGGGGCGTCAGGCAATTCACCTTCGTCGAGGTGACCGATGCCGGCGACGTCATGCGCACCACGGTGGCCTCGCACGGAGCCTTTGCGCACACCCGGAGCACCCTGACCGGCAGCGATGCCAGCCCGTCCCACGCCGTGTTCGGGGTCGGAACGGACGCGGCATCAACCAGGGCGTCCGGTCCTGCCCTGCGCCTGGACGGTCGCTGTTCGGCAGTGGGCGGGACCGGGCGCCAGGAATCCGGACGGTAGGCGCCGTGCAGACGAGGCAAAGGCATTCCGAGGGCGCCTTCGCTGCGGTCGATGCGGTCGATGCGCTGTTCGTCGAGCTGCGCAGCGCGGGCGTGAAGCTTCTCAAGGCGCCGCAGCGCGCGTTCCGGTGCGGCTATTCAGGCCACTTCGCCGACCTCGACGAATTTCTCCGGGGAGTCGCATGGAATCCGCAGTTCCCGCACGCCTAGACCCGAGGACCCTGCTGGGCCCCGGGCTCTGGCGTGCGCACGAACAGGCGCAGATCCGCGCCGAGCCCACGGGCTTTGCGGTGCTGGACCGCGTGCTGCCCGGCGGCGGCTGGCCGCTGGGCGGGGTCAGCGAGATCCTGCACGCGCAGCCCGGCGTCGGCGAGCTGAGTCTGGCGCTGCCGCTGCTGGCGCGGCTGACGCAGGCCCGGCGCAACATCGCGCTGGTGGCGCCGCCCTGCCCGCCCCATGCACCGCGGTTGGCCGCCGCCGGCGTGCAGCCCGCGCGGATCACCGTGGTCGAGGCCACGGATGCCGTCGATGCGCTGTGGTGCAGCGAGCTGCTGCTGCGCGCCGGCGCCGGCGCGGTGCTGCTGTGGGCCACGGACTGCCGGGCGCAATCGCTGCGCCGCCTGCAGTTGGCGGCCGAAAGCAGCGACGCCTGCCTGCTGCTGTACCGGCCCGAGGCACATGCCATCGAGTCCACGCCCAGCGCACTGCGTCTGCGCGTGAGTCGCCAAAGCGGGGCGCCCTGCGTCGAGGTGCTGAAGTGTCGCGGCGCAAGACCGGCGCCCGTGCACCTGGGCCCGGCGCATCGGGCCAAGGTCGCGGCATGATGCCGCCGATGGCCGACACACCATGCTCTGGCTCTGTCTGCACCTGCCCCAACTGCCGCTGTCGGCGCTCGACAGCGACAGCGACTGCCCCATCGTCGACCAGCACGGTCCGCATCGCTGGCTGATCACCGGCGCCGGGCAGGTGCGCCCAGGGACCTCGCTGGCGCAGGCGCTGATGCTGGAGCCCGCCTTGCGCACGCGCGGGCGCAGGGCCGATGCCGAGCAGGCCGCGCTGACCGGCCTGGCCCATGCCGCTTATGCCTACGGCCAACCGGTGTGCGCACAGATCCAGGACCTGCACGAGCCCGGCCGCGTGC
>JAJFJX010000251.1 GCA_021773655.1 Panacagrimonas sp. | reverse complement strand
CGACCAGATCCTGAAATTCGAAGGCTGCTATCACGGCCACGGCGATTCGCTGCTGGTCAAGGCCGGCTCCGGACTGCTGACCCTGGGTGTGCCGACCTCGCCAGGCGTGCCGGCCGAGCTGGCAAAACTGACACTGACGGCGACCTACAACGATCTGGACTCGGCACGCGCGCTGTTCGAAGCCCACCCGCAATCGATCGCCTGCGTCATCGTCGAGCCGGTGGCCGGCAACATGAACTGCGTGCCGCCGGCGCCGGGATTTCTGGACGGCCTGCGTACGCTGTGCGACGCGTTCGGCGCGCTGCTGATCTTCGACGAGGTGATGACCGGCTTTCGTGTCGGCCCGCGCTGCGCCACCGGCCGGTACGGGGTGGCGCCGGACCTGATCACGCTGGGCAAGATCATCGGCGGCGGGCTGCCGGTGGGCGCCTTCGGCGGCCGCCGCCCGATCATGCAGAAGCTGGCCCCGCTGGGGCCGGTCTACCAGGCCGGCACGCTGAGCGGCAATCCGCTGGCGATGTCGGCCGGCCTGGCGCTGCTGCGCGCGCTGGACGACGACGCGCTCTACGCCGCGCTGGAGGACACCACGCAGGCACTGTGCGCCGGGCTGCAGGCGGCAGCCGACGATGCCGGGATCGACTTCACCACCACCGGCGTGGGCAGCATGTTCGGCCTGTATTTCGGGCGGGGTCCGATCCGCGGCCTGGCCGACGTCGGCGCCTGCGACGGTGATCGCTTCCGGCGCTTCTTTCACGGCATGCTGGCGCGCGGCGTGTACCTGGCTCCCTCGGCCTATGAGGCGGGCTTCGTGTCGGCCGCCCACGGACCCGCGCAGATCGCCGCGACCGTGGACGCCGCCCGCGCCACCTTCGCCGAACTGTCCGGCCCCGACTAGGGCCTGTTCACGCTACGGCGATCACTGCGGCGGAGGTCGCTTTTGCGCAGCGCAAGGAAGGAGTGACGAGATGTATTGGAATACCCGAGGAGCGACTGACGCCGCGATGCGCAAAAGCGGCCCCGCCCCTTCGGGTTACGGCCAGAATCCCGCCATGCGGCGTTGCGCCCGGCTCGCTTGGAGTCACCAAGCGTCGCCGGTCGCGCCTTGCCTGGCGGGATTCTGGACTCGCAACGCAGCGACCGACGTAGCGTGAACAGGCCCTAGACGTGCTGGAACTGGCGCAGCGGTTGCAGGACTGGATCGGCGCCTATCCCCTCGGCGCGCTGCTGCTGCTGTTCGTGGTCTGCCTGCTCGACGCCCTGTTCCTGGTCGGAGCCTTCGTGCCGGCCGGCGCCGTGCTGTTCGCGATGGGCGCGCTGGTCGCGCTGGGCAACCTGGAGCTGTGGCCGGCGGTGCTGATGTCGGCGGCCGGGGCGCTGTGCGGGGACGGTCTGAGCTTTGCGCTGGGCCGGCGCTACGGCGAGCGCCTGTTCGTCATCTCCTGGCTGGCGCGACACCAGGAGATGATCAGCGCCGGTCGCCGCTTCTTTGTGCGCCACGGGGGCAAGGGCGTGATGCTGGCGCGCTTTCTGGGCCCCTTGCGCGCGGTCACGCCGGCGGTGGCGGGCGCCTCGGGCATGTCGGCGCTGGTGTTCGTGCTGGCCGATGTCATCGCCGCCCTGCTGTGGGCGCTGGTGTTCCTGCTGCCGGGCATGCTGTTCGGCGCCTCGCTGGGCCTGGCGGCGGAAGTCGCGGCGCGTCTGGCCGGGCTGCTGGTGCTCAGCGTGCTGCTGCTGGTCGGCGGCGTGTGGGCGGCGCGCCTGGCCATCGGCCTGTTCAGCGCCTACGCCGAACGCTGGGTGCACGGCCTGCTCGACTGGAGCCGGCGTCACCGCCACCTGGGCCGCTTCGGGCCTGGCCTGGCCGACCCCAATCAGGCGGAAACCCCGGCGCTGGTCGCCCTGGGCGCGCTGCTGCTGCTGCTGACCCTGCTGTGGCTGCTGGCCTTCGGTGGCCTGGGCTGGCGCGACTATCCGGGGACCGTGGACGCCCTGTTCCACCAGACGCTGTCCGACCTGTCCACCCCCTGGGGCACGGCGCTGGCGCAGACGGTGGCGCGTCTGGGCCAGTGGCCGGTGTACGCCAGCACCGCGGCGGCGGTGCTGGCGGTGCTGCTGTGGCGGCGACGTCTGCGTGCCGCGGCACACTGGGTGGCGGCGCTGAGCTTCGGAGCCTTGATCACCGCACTGCTGTCGCTGGCGCCGCTGCTGGCGCCGCCGGAGCGGCATTTCGGACAGGGCGATGGGCCGGTCCTGCGCGACCTGATCCTGCCGGTGGTGATCTACGGCTACGCAGCGATGCTGTACTGCACGCTGCGTCCGCCGGCCGTGCGCCTGCGCGCCTATGCCGGGGCCATCGGCCTGGTGCTGCTGATCGCGCTGGCCCGCCTGGTGCTGGGTCGCGAATGGGTCAGCCTGATCGGCCTGAGCCTGTTGCTGGGGCTGCTGTGGATCGGTGCACTGACCCTGGGCTATCGCCAGCACCGGCCGGAACGCCTGTTCGCGAGCAGCTTTGCGCTGCCGGTGCTGCTGGCCCTGGTCCTGGCGGCGGCGACGACCTGGGGCGTCGACCGCGCCCATCGCGGCGATGCCGAAATCCGCACGGCGGCGACCGCGGCACTGGACATGCCGGCACCGGAGTGGTGGGACCACGGCTGGCAGGAGTTGCCGGCAGCGCGCGTGGACATGCGCGGCCGCCGCCTGCGACCGTTCGACCTGCAATGGGCGGCGCGCCTGGATCGCGTGCAGGCCGAACTGGTCGAGGCCGGCTGGCAGCCGCTGCCCGCGCTGCAGCCGGCCGACACGCTGCGCTGGCTGACCCAGTCCAGCCGCATCGACCAGCTGCCGGTATTGCCGCAGGTCCACGCCGGCAGCCATCCCGTTCTGAGCCTGCGCCAGCCACTCACCGACCAGCGCCAGCGCCTGATCCGGCTATGGGACTCGGGGGTGCGCGTCAGCGGGCCGGACGGACGCGTGCCGGTGTGGCTGGGAACGCTGACCGAACAGCGCGCACGCACCCACTACCGGCTGTTCCGCTACCCGGTGGCGGAGCCGTATGGACCAATGCTGCCGCCGCTGACCGCGCGCACCGCGTTCACCGTGATCCGCGTGGTGGCGCGCGACGCGCACCGCCTGTGGCTGATGGGCGCGCCGCGGGTTCTTTACACTGAGCCCTTCGAAGACGCGCCCCGCAGTCCACCCCGGCCCTTGCCCACTCCCTGATCGTGTCCGACAGCCTGCTCGCCAAGTTTCGATCACGCCTGAACAAGGGCGATTCCTTCCTCACCCGCGACATCGGCTCCATGTTTGCCGCCGACAAGCTGCGCGCCGACGCGCTGGAGGATTTCGAGTCGCGCCTGCTGATGGCCGACACCGGCCTGGAAGCCACCGAATGGCTGGTCGAGCGCCTGCGCACGCAGATCAACCTGGGCAAGGTCCGCAACGAGGCGCAGTTGCGCCAGATGCTCGGCAAGGCGCTGGTCGAGCTGCTGGGCCCGGTGTCGCAGCCGCTGGTGATCCCGAGCTTCATCAAGCCCTACATTCTGTTTGTGGCCGGGGTCAACGGCGTCGGCAAGACCACCACCATCGGCAAGATGGCGGCGCGCTTCAAGGCCGAGGGCAAGAGCGTGCTGCTGGCCGCCGGCGATACCTTTCGCGCCGCCGCGGTGCAGCAGCTCACCACCTGGGCCGAGCGCGCCGGCGTGCCGATCCTGGCCCAGGGCGAGGGCGCCGATTCGGCCAGCGTGATCTACGATGCCGTGCAGGCCGCCAAGGCGCGCAACATCGACATCGTCATCGCCGACACCGCCGGGCGCCTGCACACGCAGAGCCACCTGATGGACGAACTGCGCAAGATCAAGCGCGTGGTGCAGAAGCACGACCCCTACGCGCCGCACGAGGTGATGCTGGTGGTCGACGGCACCACCGGCCAGAACGCGCTCAACCAGGCGCTGCAGTTCCACGAGGCGATCGGCCTGACCGGCATCACCATCACCAAGCTCGACGGCACCGCCCGCGGCGGCATCCTGCTGGCGATCGCGCGGCGCCTGAGCCTGCCGGTGCGCTATGTCGGCCTGGGCGAGGGCATCGACGACCTGCAGCCGTTCGATGCCCAGGCCTGGGCCGACGCCATGACGGGTCCATGAAGGCCGCCGTCGCCGGCGCCCGGCGCGCGCCCGTGCCCCCCGGGGATGCTGCGCCGGCGCCGCCGACACTGGAGTTCCGCGGCCTGTCCTGCCGCTACCGCGGCGGCGCCGAGGTGCTGTCGGACATCGATTTTTCGCTGGCCCGCGGCGAGATGGTGTTCCTCACCGGACCCAGCGGGGCCGGCAAGTCCACCGTGCTGCGGCTGGCGGCCCTGCAGATGCGCGCACAGCGCGGACAGGTGCTGATGAACGGCCGCGACCTGGCGCGTGTGCGCGGCAGCCGGGTGCAGGCGCACCGGCGCGAACTGGGCCTGATCTTCCAGGACTTCCAGCTGCTCAACGACCGCAACGTGTTCGACAACATCGCCCTGCCGCTGGTAATCCGCGGCCTGGCACACCCGGACATCGCCCGGCGCGTGCGCGCCGCGCTCCACGCCGTGGGCCTGAGCGGGCGCGAAAGCGTGCCGCCGCAGACGCTGTCCGGCGGCGAACAGCAGCGCGTCGGCATCGCCCGCGCCATCGTCGCCCGACCGCAACTGATCCTGGCCGTCGAACCCACCGGCAACCTCGACCCGCGCATGGCGATGGATGTGATGCGCCTGTTCCAGCGCTTCAACCGCGCCGGCGTCAGCCTGCTGGTTGCCAGCCACGCGCTGGACCTGATCGAGCACCTGGGCCATCGGACCGTGCACCTGGCCGGCGGGCGCAGCGTCGCCGCCCGCCCGCCGCGCGGCCGTGAGGGCCTGCCGATCCAGGACGCCGGCGCGGAGGGCGCCGGAGCGTGGCCCGCCCCGAGCGGCGGCGCCGCTCCGGCGGCGAACA
>JAJFJX010000026.1 GCA_021773655.1 Panacagrimonas sp. | reverse complement strand
CCAGCAGCTCCTGCACGGTGTCGGGGGGCGTGGAGCAGGAAGGCGAGATCATTACTTTTGTGAGGAGGTTGGTGTCAGCGACTGCCGCCGGTGCTGCGCAGCAGACCGTCCACGGCGCGTTCCAGTTGCGCCAAGGTGCCGCATTCCCGCACCGTATGGCATAGGGGTGCGTAGCGCGGCATTTCGGAATCGCCAAGATTCCAGAAGCTGCGCGGCTCCGGATTGAGCCAGACCACGCGATGCGCACGCTTGTGCAGGGTGCGCATCACCTCAGTCTGCGGATCGGCGCGGTTGTTGCGCGCATCGCCCAGGAAGATGACCGCAGTACGGCGATCCACACGGGGCAGTTCCTGCGCGGCGAAGTCGCTCAGCATGGTGCCGTAATTGGTGCCAGTGCCGCCGACCTGGTCAAGCACGCGTTCAATCGCAAGTTCGGGGGTATCGTGCTCGAAGCGATTCGACACGTCGATCAGCCGATGGGTGAAGGCGAAGCTGCGCAGGCCCGGCAAGACGTCACGCAGGCTGTAGAGCAGCAGCAGCAGGAATCGCGCGTGCGCCTGGACCGAGCGAGATACATCGCAGATGGCGATCACTCGTGGCTTGTTGATCGTCCGGTCCTTCCACCGCGTGTCGAACATCAGTCCGCCGTAGGGCGCGCTGCGGGCGAGGGTGGCGCGGATGTCGAGACGTCCGCTACGCCGCCGCCGGTGACGCAGCGAATGGCGTGTGGCCAGGCGACGGGCCAGCTTGCGCACGAGACGATGCATGCGGTCGAAGTCACGCCGCTCGATCCGGGCGAGGGACTCGCTGGTCAATGCTGCATCGCGCAACTTCGCGGTCGTCGCACTGCCGTACAGCGAGAGCTGACGTGCCACATGGTCGCGAACTTCCTCGAACAGAATCTGGCGTGCGTTGCGCAGGCGATCGATTCGCTCGGCTGCGTCGTTTGGTGAGGTGCCCTGCGAGAGACTGCGGTCGAGTTCTGTATCCTCGGCACTCAGCAGCCCGCTGCCCATCGCTTCCATGATGCGGCGGGTGTAGAGGCCACGCTGGGTGAACAGCCAGGCGCTGGTGAGCCCGGCAGTTTTTTCGGCCGCACGCAGACGGCTCGCAAGCCCGGCGCGGTCCCCAGTTTCGATCATTCGCAGCAGGTGATCGACCGGTGAAACCGGCGAGAGGCCTTCCTGCTGTTCCTGCTCGGGCGATTGATTTCGGAAATCGAGATCCGCCGACGCCGGTGAATCGCCGACCGCCTTGTCGCGGAACGTGGCGAACGAGAAATAGCGATCGAAGACATCGTCGAAGAGTTCGCGCGAAGCATCGGTCTTGGCCAGTGTGGCGCCAAGCGCCTCGCGGAAATCCTCACGCCGCGAAAACCCGATGACCCGGCACGCACGCAGGGCATCTATGCATTCGGACAGCCCGGGTTCCAGGCCGCTTCCGCGCAGCGCCAGGAAAAACTCTTCAAGCGTGCGCTGCATGTTCTCGTCGCCCGCCCGAGTGCGCCTCTTTCAGCAATCGGGGCAGTTCCGCCAACGTCGTGGCGACGTCTTCCTCGTGCTTGAGCAGGGTGCTCAAGGAGTCGCGGACAATCTCTTCCCCGAGCTCCTCGGCGTTGAGCAGTACCAGGGTGCGGGCCCAATCCAGAGTCTCGCTGACCGCCGGAAGCTTCTTCAGATCGAGCGTGCGCAACCCCTGCACGAAAGTCACGAGCGCCTGCCCGAGATATTCCGGCAGCTCGGGCACCCGGGCGCGCACGATCCTTTGCTCGATCTCGCGGTCGGGATATGGAATATGCAGATGCAGGCAGCGGCGGCGCAGAGCATCCGACAGCTCTCTAGTGGCATTACTGGTGAGAAGCACGATGGGCTTCACCGCCGCCTTGATCGTGCCGAGCTCCGGAATCGAAACCTGATAGTCGGAGAGCAGTTCGAGCAGGAACGCTTCGAACTCAGGGTCCGCCTTGTCGATTTCATCGACCAGAAGCACGCATCCCTCCGGCTCGCGTAAGGCCCGGAGCAGCGGGCGCGGCTCCAGGAAGGGTTCGGAATAGAACAGATCATCGTGCGCATGCAGGCGCTCGAGTGCTTTATCCAGGCCGTGAGTCCCCGAGAGCAGGTCACCTAGCTTCTCGCGAAGGATCTGGGTGTAAAGCAATTGCTTGCCGTACTTCCATTCGTAGAGTGCCTTGGCTTCGTCAAGGCCTTCGTAGCACTGCAGGCGCACCAGCGCGACGTCCAGCACGTTGGCCAGGGCTTTCGCGAGTTCAGTCTTGCCAACCCCGGCCGGGCCCTCCACCAGCAAGGGCTTCTCCAGGTGCAGGCCCAGATACGCTGCCGTCGCGATTCGCCTGCTGGCGATGTAATTCAGTTGTCCCAGAGCGGTGACAAAATCATCTGGAGAGGTGAAGCTGGGTGCATGCAGGGCTTTCATGGCACGAATGGTGCGTCAGTTACACAGCGGGGCTCATGTGTCTGAGTCAGCTAGCGCAATCAGCGCAGACCGGTTCAGAGACGATCTGATGTGGCGTCGCGGCATCAGGCTTCTTCCTGCAGAGCCCGATGCCAGCGGTGGGTTATCTGGCCCACTCAACGGTGGCCTGCGGCTCTGTGAACGAATGATTGATCGAACGGCGGCAAACCTCTGGAGCAGGACATCCAGAAGCATATCTTAGGTCAGGGTTTTTACCCGTTCCCCAGACTCCGAACGGATGGCGGGCTTGTCGACCAAGCTGATTCAAACTAACATCTGTCAGGCAGAGTTAGCAAGCGAATAACATGGAATTGCGGAAGCAGCAGCACGCAATCCGCGGCAGTGAGTTCAACCTGGGTGTGGTCGGCCCGACTGATCGATTGCTCCTGGGCGGGCGAACTCGAAGTGTGTTGACAAGCTCTCAGGCTATGTGCTAGGCATCTATGTCGTAGGGATCTGTTTGGCGAGCGGCGACGATATGTTGACGTGGTCAAGACAGCGGTGATGGCACTGTGAGTGGAGGCGTCATTTGGAGTATGATCAAGGAGCCGAGCGGGCGCGTGCGAGCCACGTTACGTTGGTGCAGCGCGCAAGGCCGAGTGATCGGCGTTGGCGGCTTAATTGCCGCCGGTTCAGTCTAGGCTTCGCGCGGTTTGCGTGATTGTTTCGTTGTGATTTTCCAGCATTGCGTCGGTCTCATTCAGCTGTATGTTCAGTTTTAAGGAGGAATTAACCATGTCTGTCACCACAACTGCGGGCAAATTGGATGTAAGGCCAGCGGCTCGTCCAAAAGCAAACAAGATGTTCAATTTCGGTCCGGTCGCGATCGGATGGGGCGTGCTTCTTGCCATCTACGTGGGCCTCAGGCTGTACCAGCAGGCCTTTGCATTCGAATACGGACTCGATTCCACAACTCCGGAGTTCGAGACATATTGGGTGACCCTGTTCAACATCGAGATTCCGTTGATCTTCGGCACCGGCTTCGTGATCTGGACCTATCTCTGGATGACGCGCGATCGCAATCTGGCAGCCATCAAGCCGGAGGTTGAGCTCAAGCGCTATTTCAACCTGGTTGCCTGGTTCATGCTGTATACCTTCTCCTTCCTGTGGATTGCGAGCTTCTTTGGTGAGGGCGATGCCACCTGGCATCAGACGGTCATCCGCGACACGGCACTGACGCCCAGCCATATCGTGGTCTTTTACGCTTGTGTCCCGATGTACATCGTGTTCGGTGTGGGCAGCCTGCTGTACGCAACGACACGGATCCCGGCTTTCGCGAACGGCTACTCGGTACCTCTTCTCATGGCCGTGGTCGGTCCTGCGTTGATTCTTCCCAACCTTGGTTACAACGAGTGGGGCCACGCATTCTGGATGACGGAGGAGATCTTCAGCCATCCGTTGCACTGGGGCTTTTCGTTCCTCGGCTGGACGGGATTGGCTCTTGGTGGCGTGCTGCTCCAAGTTGTGATTCGTATGTCTCAGTTGCTCAAGCAGTTGAGCCCAGTTGAATCTGTTCGGGCCAAGTAAGCTTGTAAGCTTGAGCTGACTCTGAGAGAGTTCTCGGGCAGAGAGGTCTCTAGTTGCCAGAGTTGGCTGGCAATGCCGGCGGCCCCCTTATTAGGGGGCCGTCTGCTGGAGAGCAGTTGCGAGCGTCAGCTCAGAAGAGCGCAAGAGTTGGATTCAATATTTAGTTCCTAGGCGGGGAGAAATTGCGTGAATAAAAACGATGCATTAATTTTGCAATCGGCAGAGCTGTCGCCGCAGGCGGCACAATGGTCGCGAACCTTCGATTACTTGATAATTGTGGTTGGCGCCTTCCTTGTTTGGTCTGTGACCTACATCAGCCAGTTGCTGCTTGCTGGTGATTGGGACTTCTTCATCGACTGGAAAGATCGGCAGTACTGGGTGCTGATCACGCCTACCGTTACCATCATGATGGCGGCCGGATTTCAGGCTATCTTCTGGAAATTGTTCCGTCTTCCGATTGGCGCAACCGCCAGCTTGCTGCTCTTCCTGGTGGGTGTTTGGATTGTGCGCTACCACAGCTGGTACGGCATGGCCTACTTTCCCTTGAGCTTGGTGATTCCAGGCACGTGCCTGATGTCCGCCATTGCCCTGGATGCAATTCTTGTCTTGAGCCGTAGCTGGCTTATCACCGGAATGATTGGTGCAACGCTCTATGGCCTGCTCTTTTACCCCAGTAACTGGGTTGCGATTGCCGGCTATTTCCAGCCGGTTGAGCACATGGGAAGCATGGCATCAGTTGCCGACATGATCGGGTACATCTATCCACGCTCCGGCACACCCGAGTACATCAGAATCATCGAGCGCGGCACATTGAGGACATTCGCAGATCACGCAATTTGGGTGTCAGCGTTTTTCTCCGGGTTTGTATGCGTCTTCTCGTACTACATCTTCTGGTTCATCGGCTCGTTTGCCTGCAATCCGAAATTCGTTGCCGTTGGCACGCGATTCAAGTCTGCTTTCGGTGGCAGTGGCAAGCCGGCAGCTGCAGGAGAGTCGGCATGAGACGCCTCGTCAATCGTTGGCTGGTCTGCCTTTTCACCGCATCCGGACTGTTCACGGCTTCGAGTCTCTTGACCGCCTCGGGTCTGGTCGCTGCTTTCGTTCCGCTTCCGGTCGCAGCGCATGGGGAGCGCGCAACCGAGCCATATATCCGCACAAGAACGGTGCACTGGTATGATGTGACCTGGTCGTCTGGCAGCATCGCCGCTAATGATGAAATTACGGTAGCAGGCAAGTTCCGTCTGTTCAGCGATTGGCCTGACGCGGCCAGCCTGCCGGATCTCGTATTTTTGTCGAACGGATCGCCGGGCGCTGTGCTCACGAGAGTGGAGTCCTACATCAGCGGCATTCCGGCCCGGCAATCGGCCCGGGGGCTGAAGACCGGCAAGGACTACACCTTCAAGCTGGTGATGAAGGGGCGAGTTCCTGGTAAATGGCACTTGCATCCGGTCCTGAACGTCCATGGCGCTGGCGCTATCGTGGGGCCCGGTGCATGGGTGGAGGTGACTGGCAAGCAGTCCGATTACAAGGAGCCGCTGACCACGATGACTGGAGTCAAGATCGACGACCTCCAGACCTATGGCGTGGCAAGGGCACAAATGTGGCATTTTGGCTACGGTGTCCTGGCGTTGTTGTGGCTGCTGTGGTGGCTGCGCCGCCCGCTGATCATTCCGCGTTGGCTGGTTACTCAAAAAGGGCGTGAGGATCTGCTGATAACCAGTACTGATGACAAGGTGGCTGCCGCACTGCTGGTGACTGTGCTGCTGGTGGTCATTATCGGCTACAAGCAGACTGTTGAAGAGTTCCCGAATGTGGTGCCCCTGCAGGCGGGATTCGTCAAGGTGCCGGTACCTCCGAATGTTCCCGAGGCGGCCTCCATCGAGGTGAAGAACGCTGAGTACGATGTGCCCGGCCGAAGCTTGAGGATGGATGTGGTGATCACGAACAACACTGATCGGCCGATACGTGTTGGAGAGTTCATGACCGCGCAGCTGCGATTCATCAACAAGGATCTGCCGGCCGCTGTTGAGTCGATCGATCCCTCCTTCCCGAAGGATCTCCTGGCTGGTGCAGGGCTGAAAGTAGGTTCGGATTCGCCAATCGCACCTGGTGAGTCGCGTTCGACCACACTGGATGCGACGGATGCCGCATGGGAGGTTGAAAGGTTGGTCAGCTTCCTGAGCAACGTCGATAGCCGTGTAGGTGGCCTCGTGTTTTTCTACAACGATCAGGGCGAACGGCACATGAGTGAAATTTCGGGAGCTGTGGTTCCGGTGTTCACTCAATTGGGATCGAAGGTAAGCACAAAAGCTCCGGAGATCCTGAATGCACGCGTTGATTAGATAACGCTGACTTCGACGATCTACCCGGGTGTGTATTGGCGCGCCAATGTCACAATAGCGAGTACAAAATGATTGAGACTAGAACCATGTGGGAAAGAACATCTGATGTCACCCTGATGCTTCTCCTGGTTTTGGCATGCTCGGGTGCTTTTTGGTCACCAAAAAGCTCGGCTCACGGTGGGTTGTCAATGGACTCCGATGTGTGCAAGCTGCGCATCGGACCGTTCAATATGCACTTCGCCGGTTACCAGCCAAAAGCAAACGGCAACACTGAGTTCTGTGAAGACATTCCTGCGACTGGTAATACCATCATCGTGATGGACGCAATTGACTCCGAATTGCGCAATATCCCTATAGAGGTTCGACTGATCGAGGACACTGGGGATAAGAGCCTGGATGAAGGTACGGCAGATGGAAGTCAGCTCAATTCGGTAACGATGCTTCATCTCCCATCAAAGATCTACGAAACTGGCAGCATTCCCATAGAGTTCAATTTCACCCATGCCGGCAAATACGTAGGGCTCGTGACAGCTGGCGACAAGGGGCAATATACCTCCCGGTTCCCGTTCAGCGTGGGAATCGAAAAAACCAGCTATGGGATTTACGTGCTTGTTGCCGGCGTTATTTTGCTAGGGCTGGGATTTTACAAGTATGCGGGCAGAGCGCGCGGTATGTCTCGGCCACAGGGCGAGCAAGGCTAGACCCTCAACCGATCAGGTTTTCACTGCACCTGTGATTCAGGTTCCCGGAATTGTTTCGAATAAAGCTGCTACAATCCCGGCATACGTCGAAGAAGGTGCGGAGCAGCTCCATGATCCGGACTCGTAATGCGATTGCGTTGAGTTTGTTGGCGCCCGGTCTGGTGGCAGCTCACGCTGGACTCGTGAAATCTGTGCCGGGTAGCCGCGCTACATTGACCCATGCGCCGAGCAATCTGGAACTTTGCTTCAACGAGGCGGTGGAGTTGAGCTTTTCTTCGATCAGCTTGCTAGACGCCGCTAACGAGCCTGTTCAGATGGGGCTGCTGAAACTCGGCGATGACCCGAAATGCATTCGGGCTGCGCTGCCAGAACTTTCGGCAGGTGTCTATACCGTCAACTATAGGGTCCTGTCGCAAGATGGGCATGTCGTTGAGTACGGCTACCGGTTCACGATCCAACCAGGTTTTGATTTGACGAAGTGACAGAGATCCTGTCGGCCGGCTTTCGCGGGGTAAATTTATTCACCCTGGCGTTTTTGGTCGGTGGATCGCTTTTTCTGCTCTTCGTGGGTCCGCATCCGGATGTGGAGATCGCAAACTGGCGCGCGCGGTGGCGGCGCATTTTCCCGTGGGTACTCGCTGTCAATCTGGTCACCGCCGCGGCGATTCTGATCCTGCAGCTGAAGTTGACCGTCGACAGGTCGATGGTGCAGTTGCTGGCTTCTCGCGAACTGTTGGAATCGTTCCTGTCCGGAACCCGATACGGTCGGATTAGCGCCATCAAATTCGCCGCGGCATCGCTGATGGTGATTCCCTGTCTGGTGCTGGCACGGACGGCCCGCTATGAGCGCACCTGTTTGTTTACAACTCTTTTGTTCGCAACATTGACCGGGCTGATCGGGCCCTTGTCTGGTCACGCTGCAGGTGGGGAGCAGTCGCTCTGGTTAATGCCCCTGCACATGCTCCACATTTGCGCCGTCGCGGCCTGGTTGGGCGGCCTGCCGCTCTGGATCAGTTTGATAAGGCGAATCGGGCGAAGCCCGGAACGGCAGCGCTGTGCATACACAGCCCGGGCACTGGAACGCTTTTCGCGCCTGGCGTTACTTTGCATGGCTGCCATCGTCGGGTCCGGTGTGCTGCTGACCCTGGGCTTCGTTGAGACGATGGGCGATCTGCTCGGAACGCCCTATGG
>JAJFJX010000250.1 GCA_021773655.1 Panacagrimonas sp. | reverse complement strand
CGGGGTCCTCGCCCATCGCCGTCGCCAGCAGCGCTCCGGCCGCGGCCTGGCCTTCAAGCGACTGCCACAGCCGGTCCGAAGTCAGGCGCGCACCCGGCATGGAGCCATTGCCGAACACCGTTGCGTGGAGTTCCGGCGCCTGCAGGAACGAACTGACGCTGGAGAACTGCGGGTCGCTGCCCGAGACGCTGGTCTCGAACACGCGCTGCACGTGGCAGGCGCGGCAGTGTCGGGCAAAGACGTCGTTGTACAGCGCGATGTCGGCTTCGGTGCCGTTCCAGCCCTCCGGCACGTTGTCGGCGCTGTCCTCGATGAAGACGGGCGAGGGCAGGTCGGCGCCGGCATACCATTTCTCGATCAGTTCGCAGGGCCCGGCGAACTGCTCGAAGCAGGTGAAGATGTCGTTGACGCCGCGATGCCCGTAGGTCTGGTAAGCACCCTGGTTGAGCCTGCGGAACTCGGCTTCCTGGGCGCTGCGGGTCAACTGCAGGCGCAGCGTGTCGTTGACGCCGGGTTCGGGAACGATGGCCGGCGCCTCGGGGCTGTCGACGAACAGGAAGGACTGCAGATCCCAGGGCATGAAGGTCGCGCCGACGTCGGGGTCGGTGCCGGCGTAGGTCTGCAGCGGGTCCTCCAGATCCGGCAGCGCCGGTGCGCCGCCGTGGCAGGTGGTGCAGGAACCCGGGACATATTTTTCCCCGCGACCGTCGAAGTTGGCGCTGAGCACGCGCACGAAACCGCCCTGGCGATCAGCAGCCGAGGGGTCGGGCGCGAAGGTGTAGAACGTCACCCTGCCGGGCTGCGTGGGATCGGGGTTTTCGAGATATTCCATGGCCACCGCCAGGAACGCACCGACGCGCTTGGCGGCGCCCTCGGCCGTGGGGTAGTTGACCACCACCGCGGCGGTGCGCGCGGTGTCGGCGCCGTCGGCCTGGCAGGGGCGCGTGCGCATGTACATGTCGCGCCCGAAGCCGAGGTCGAAATTGTTGGTGTAGACCGCATGCGCATCGGCGCCGTAGTCCTCTGCCTCAGGGTCGAAGCAGTTCAGGACCAGCCAGTCCTCGAGCGTGGTCTTGCGGCTCAGCGGGTCGATCGCCGCGTAGTAGGAGCGCGCGGTGTCCTTGTTCTCGATGCCGCCACCGACGATGCGCAGGGTCTCGACAGTGCCGGCATCGATGCGCAGCAGCGTGGGGGTGCCGATGCCGTCGTTGATCGCCGGTGGCAGCAGTGCCTGACCGTTGCGCTGTTCGGCCAGGTACAGGCGCGCGCCGGACTGCAGCGTGGGCGCGCTGAGGATGGCCTGCACCTCGATCTCGGCCTGGTCCACGCGGCCGGGGTCCGGCAGGCAGCCGATCAGATCATCGAGCTCCGGGTCACGCAGGTTGGCCTGATACAGCCGGGTGATGTCGTCGGCGTTGAATTCCGGGACCGGAAACACGAAGCGCGGGTTGCGGTAGTCGTTCTCGGGAGGCACGACGACGGCGTTGCCCTGGGCGTCGAGCGGGTCGGGCCCGCCACGCCATTGCCCGCTGCGAACGGCCAGCTCGTCGTTGCCCAGGGTCGCCGGCGCGGTGCAGGAGGTGAGCTGGCGGTCGTCGCCGGCGAGCAGATCGAACTCCACCGTCCTGCGGCTGCGGTCCAGCGCCGAATAGGTGATGCGGGACTTGAGCCGCAGCTCGAAGCCGCCGACGGCGGTCCGCGGCGTATCGGTGGCCGCGACCAGCGTGAACGCGGCCGAGCGCCGCTGGTATTTCAGGAACCGATCGGAATCCAGCGCCGGCACCACATTGAGCGTGGCCTGCGCGGTGCTGCTCAGGCCGCCGCCGTCGGTCACCGTCAGGCGATAGCGCAGCGGCTGATCGTCCAGCGTCGACGGCGGGATGACCACGGCGATGGCATCGGCGCTTCTCACCGTAAACGGCACCGCGCGTGCGGCATCGTTGATCGGTTCGATCCGGTAGGACACGATCGGCAGCGTCTGGAAGTCGCTGCCGCGACCGCTGAGCAGCACCTCGGCGCCGGTGCGGACGTCGGCCTCGAAGCTGCCGTCCTGCAGGTCGCCACTGGTGTAGCCCACGGCGGTGAACACGGCCTTGGGCGGTGGCGAGTCCTGTTCGCCGACATCGCTCAGGGAATCACAGGCCGTCAGCGCCCACAGCAGTGCCAGCCCACCGACGCAGGACACCGCCTGCCGCAACCTGCTTGTCCGATTCTTCATCGTCCGCCCCTGCTCGATCTGCATCACGTCGCTCAATACTCGTAGCGAACGCCGAAGGTAATGGTCCGGTCATCGAACTCGTCCATCGCCACCACCTGCTCGTACTGCGCATAACCCTGCCAGCCGCGCGGCAGCACCACAGAGGCGCCTGCGGCCAGCGTGCCGTAGGTGTCGTCCAGCGACTCGGTCGGCAGGCGCACGGCGATGCGTGCGGTGCTGTCGGCCTGCGGAGCCAGCACCGCGTACTCGGCGACGATGTCACGCGAATCGGTGTCGAAGCTGCGGTTGATCTGCGCCCGCGCAAACGGCACCACCACGCCGAAGGCAGGCGTCAGCACGTACTGCACCCGCAGGCCGGCGGCAATCTCCAGCGGACTCAGGGTCTGGTCGCGCAGCGTCTGCTCGAACCCTCGCGCGTCGTTGCCGGATTCGGTGAATCCGTCGATCTCGACCCGCTGGTACTGCAGCTTGCCGAACGGTCCCAGGGTGAAGGCGCCGCGGCGCCAGT
>JAJFJX010000249.1 GCA_021773655.1 Panacagrimonas sp. | reverse complement strand
ACCCGAAGACCATCGACGGCATCCTGCTGCCCATCGTGTTGCCGAGCTTCGGACAGGTGCTGACCCGCACCTTGGCGAAGACCGCCGAGATCAAGGCCGTGACCATGGCCGAGGTGCGGCTGTCGGACGGACAGGTTCTGCGCGCGGTCAACGATCTGTACTTCGGCGCGGCGAGCCATGCCTCGGCCCGCTATCGCATCAAGGTCGGAAGAAAGTTCGAAGAGCAGTCCTCAATCGGGCTGATCGTCAGCACCGGTGTTGGCTCCACCGGCTGGTTGCGATCCCTGTATGCCGGCGCACTGGCCATCATCCGTCAGCTCCACCCGGATCTGCCGGAGCTTCCGGAACCGATGCCCATGCCCTGGGATGCCCAGCAGCTCGCCTTCAATGTGCGCGAGCCCTGGCCCAGCCTGACCACACGCGAGTCTGGTCAGCGGCCTGCTCACCCCCCGTCAGCCCCTGACCCTGACCTTCCGCATGCCCGACGGCGGCGTGATCTTCGGCGAAGGCATGCAGGGGGACCATCTGCCGTTCAACGCGGGCGTGACCGCGCACGTCGGCATCGCTTCAACGCGGCTGCAGCTCGTGATGTATGAAATCAGGAGAAGCCATGAATCAGAACCTTCCCAAATCAGTCGAGACCGAATCCAGGCCCACCGCCGAACACATCGCCGGCGGCCTGATCGGGCTACTGGTGGGCGACGCCCTGGGCGTCCCCTACGAATTCACGGAGCCGGAAAACATTCCGCCACTCCACCAGATCGAAATGGAGCCCCCAGCCAGTTTCCCGCGCGCCCACCGCGACACCCCCCGCGGAACCTGGTCCGACGATGGTGCCCAGGCCCTGTGCCTGCTCGCCTCCCTGCTGACCTGCGGACGGCTGGATCTCGATGACTTCGGACGGCGGCTGGTGAACTGGCGCCATCAGGGCTACCGCGCCCTCGATGGCCGCGTGTTTGATATCGGCATCACCAGCCAACACGCAATCCGGCGCCTGCATGCCGGCCTCCCTGCTGCCCAATGCGGTGGCGCCGACGAGCAGGACAACGGCAACGGCGCCCTCATGCGCACCCTGCCGCTGGCACTGTGGCACCAGGGTTCGGATGCCGAGCTGATCGAAGACGCGCGTCGCGCCTCGCTGCCCACGCACGCGCATCTGCGCTCCCAGCTTTGCTGCGCGCTGTACTGCCTGTGGGCGCGGACGCTGCTCCTGCGACAACACGGCGACGAGACCTGGAACGTTGCCGTTACAACCATGCGGGCGCAATACCCCGCCGGCACACCGGAACGAACGGAACTGGAAGACCAGATCCTGTCCTTCCCAATGGAACAATGCAGTGGCCGCGGCTACGTCGTCGACAGCCTGCACAGCGCGCGGCTTGCATTGCAGCAACCCGACTACGAAGGCGCCGTGCGTGCGGCCATCGCACTGGGACACGACACCGACACTACGGCGTGCATCGTCGGGGGGCTGGCAGGTATTCGTGCTGGGTTTAAGGGCATACCGGCACGCTGGCGACGCGCGTTGCGAGGGCAGGAGGTGTTCCAGGCTGATCTCGAAGCGTTGTTTAACTCGACACGTGCTCAGCCATGCCCCCGCTCAAAATGAAGGGCCAGCACTTGCCGCGTATTTGCGGTGGCGGCCCGGTCCAACAGGCGGGGCGCCTGCCGCTGATCCGGACTTGGATCCTCAATGAACCTGCGGAGGTTGGGTCAGCCTTGCGTACTCAAGGCGCAACACATCGGGTGCCCGATTTGTCCGAGCTCCGGGCAGGCGCAGGCAACCTGCAGTGCAAGATCACGCTGACTGGGGAATGCCAGGCGCTGTCCTCGCACTTTCGATCAGCTCATGGGCGCTCGCCGACATGCGGCGCACGAATTCAGTTTCTAACCTACAAATCTTCGCAGACTCCTTACACAGAAAGCGAGTTCGTAAAGCCATGGATCGAGGCTTGTGGTGGAAGTTGCTCCTAAAAGTAATCGGTGGATTCACAGCGGCACTGACGTGCTCTCGGCACCGCGCCGAGGGAGTGAAGATGAGGCCCAAATAATTGCCGCGGCAGCTGCGAACCATTATCGACAAGCTCCCGCTACTGGATGAGTTGTTTTCCAGCGAGCGAATCCGCCTTTGCCGCGGCCATCTGTTCGACGTGGAAGCGGTGCCCAAGTCACGGGAATTCGATTTCGACCGCATCGACGGCATGCTCCTCGGCCTCGCGATCGGCGACGCGCTGGGGAATACCAGCGAGAGTCAGACGCCAGCGGACCGGTTCCGCCGTCATGGCGAAATTCGCGACTACTTGTTTCACCCATACGGCGGGGATCAGCGCGGCCACCCTTCGGACGATACGCAGCTCGCCTTCTGGACGCTCGAGCATCTGATCGAGCATGAGGGGCTGGCGCCGGAAGCGCTCGCCGAACGGTTTGCCCGCGAGCGGATTTACGGCATCGGCTCGACCATGCGGGAATTTCTGCGGCTACACACGGCTGGCGTGGCGTGGCGTGTTCTGAAGCTGGGCAGGGCTCGGCCAGCAACGCTGCGCTCATGCGCATTGCGGCGATGCTGGTGCCCCACCTGAGGCATGGTGGACGTGGACTGTGGTCCGACACTGCAATCCCGGCCATGCTCGCGCACAACGACCGGGCGTCCACCGATCCTGCGGAAGCCATCGTGCGGGCGGTCAACGACACCTGGGACAACGACACCACCGGTGCGATTGTCGGGGCCGTTGTCGGCGCGCTGCATGGATCGCGCGACTTGCCATCGCGGTGGACACAGACCCTTTCCGGTCGAACGGGCGAAAGCGATGACGGTCGGGTACCGGCGTTGATTCGACCGGCGCGGGAATGCTTCCGCTGGGCCTGCGCATGCGGTTGACCGCCCGATTGCTTGCCGCTGCCACGCATCTCGCGAGGTGCGTAAGCCGGGATCACCGGGTCGGCCGGGATGAAGCGGAGCCAAACCCGGCAGACACTTTCACGCGACGAACCTTCGCGACGAACCTTGCTGCTGGGTTTCGCTACGCTCCAACCCAGCCTACGGTTGCCACGCTCCAACATGGCCGTCCCCTGCAGTCCTTGCGCGCCTGCAGGGCATCTCGCTGGAAGTAGTGCTGCCGATCAATCAGGCTTTTCCTTCGTTCAGCGCCTCACCATCAGGCCGGCCACCGCGGCCAGGTCTTCCTCGGTATCGACGCCACGCGGTGGCGGGTTGTCGGTGATGCCAACGCGGATGCGAAAGCCGTGGGTCAGCGCTCGCAGTTGCTCCAGCGCTTCGCACTGTTCCAGTTCTGCAGCCGGCAGTTCGCTGAACTGCGCGAGGCTGCCGACGCGGTATGCGTACAGGCCGATGTGGCGATACGCCAGGCCGGCTGGCATGTGCGCAGCGGCGTCCTGCGTGGTTGCCGGATCGCGCCTCCACGGAATGGGGGCGCGCGAGAAGTACAGGGCGTAGCCGCGGCGGTCCATTACCAGCTTGACCACGTTGGGGTTGAGCCAGTCCTCAGCCACGTGCAGCGGATGCGCCAGGGTGGCGATGTCGGCCGTGGCGTCGTCGACCAGCAACTGCGCGGCCTCACGCACCAGCGACGGCGGCATCAGCGGTTCGTCGCCCTGCAGGTTGACCACGATGCTGTCGCGTGCCCAGCCAGCACCGCGCGCAACTTCGTTGACGCGGTCGGTTCCTGACTGGTGGGTGGCGGCGGTCAGGCAGACTTCGGCGCCGAACCGGCGCACGGCGTCAGCGACTTCCGGGTCGTCGGTGGCGATCACGACCTGTTCGGCGCCGCTGCTGCGCGCCGCTTCCCAGACGTATTGCACCAGCGGCTTGCCGGCGATCTGGCGCAGCACCTTGCGCGGCAGCCGGGTGGAACCCAGGCGCGCGGGGATGACGACCTTGAATTCCATCCGCGTTGCCGGCTCAGCCGAGTTCCTCGTCGCTCAGGGTACGGGCCTGATCCTCGAGCATGACCGGCACGCCATCGCGTACCGGATAGGCCAGACGCGAGGCGCGGCACCATAGCTCTTCGGTTTCAGGGTGCCATTGCAGCGGGGCCTTGGTGACCGGGCAGACCAGGATGTCCAGCAGGCGCTTGTCGAGCATCGGAATCTAGTAGGTTTCCAGCGAAAAAAGACGGTCCAGAGATTGTTGCACAAGCGCCGTGGCGGCCGCGTCCAGGCGAGCTTCGACCGGCAGCAGGAAATGACGGCCAGTGGCCCAGCCCCGGTACTTCACCGCGTCCTTCTCGGTCATCAGCACCGGCAGGGTGTCGGCAAAGTCCAGGCTGCCGGCTCGGTAGCGATGGTGATCCGAATAGGGGTGCTCGATCGGGTCCAGGCCGTGCTCGCGCAACAGCTCGAAGAAGCGCTGCGGATTGCCGATGCCGGCCACCGCGTGCACACGTCGGCCGCGCCAGGCGGCCAGCGCCTGTTGTTGTTCGCCGCCGGCCAGCGCCACCACTGCCGAGGGCTGCAGCCGCATGTCGATCCGGCCCGGATGACGCAGGGCACAGGGCCCGCCGTTGACCACCACCAGCGGCAGCTGGTCCAGCCGCTCCGGGGCTTCGCGCAGCGGCCCGGCCGGCAGCAGCGCGCCGTTGCCCAGACCGCGACGGCCGTCGATCACGACGATCTCCAGATCGCGGGCGAGCCGGTAGTGCTGCAGGCCGTCGTCGGCCACCAGCACGTCGACCTCGTGGCTCGCCAGCAGTGCCCTGCCGGCGGCAACACGGTCCGGCGCCACCACCACCGGCACCGCGGTGCGCAGCGCAATCAGCAGGGGTTCGTCACCGCTGTGCGCCACTGGCGTGTCCGCCGTCACGTGCAGCGGGTAGGCGGGCGCGCGACCGCCGTAGCCGCGCGCGATCACGCCGGGCTTCCAGCCCTGCCGGCGCAGATGCTCGACCAGCCAGATGGCGAACGGCGTCTTGCCAGTGCCGCCGACTGCGAGATTGCCGACCACGATCACCGGCACCGGAAGGCGCTCGGCAGCGGCCTGAAGACGGCGGCGGCGACGGGCCGCCAGCACGCCGAACAGGTGACTCAGCGGCAGCAGCACACGCGGTGCGGTTCCGGAGTACCAGCGTGCCTGCAGCCAGCGGCCGAGCATCAGTCCGGCGCGTCGAACTGCATGCGGTGCAGGGCGGCGTAGGTCCCGTTGCGCTGAAGCAGTTGCTCGTGGTTGCCCTGCTCCACGACGCAGCCGTCCTGCATCACCACGATCAGGTCGGCGTTCTGGATGGTGGACAGGCGGTGGGCGATCACCAGCGTGGTGCGCCCCACCACCAGGTGCGCGAGCGCGTCCTGGATCAGGCGTTCGGATTCGGTGTCCAGCGCCGAGGTCGCCTCGTCGAGGATCAGGATCGGCGCGTCCTTGAGCAGCGCGCGCGCGATGGCGATGCGCTGGCGCTGCCCGCCCGACAGGCTGGCGCCGTTTGGCCCCAGCGGGGTGTCCAGGCCCTGCGGCAGCTGCATGATGAAGTCCCAGGCATTGGCGGCGCGCGCCGCCGCCTCGATGCGGTCCTGACCGGGCCGCGGATCGAGTCCGTAGGCGATGTTGTCGGCTACGCTGCTGTTGAACAGTCGCACCTGCTGATCGACCAGCGCGATCTGTGCGCGCACCCGCTCCAGCGGGTACTGGCGCAGATCCTCGCCGTCCAGGTGCACGCTGCCGGCATCCGGATCGTAGAAGCGCGGCACCAGCGACAGCAGCGTCGACTTGCCCGAACCGGAGCGGCCGACGAAGGCGACGGTACGGCCCGGCCGGATATCCACCGACACGCCGCGGATCGCCTCGTCCAGATCCGCGCGGTAGCGGAAACGGACCTCGCGGAACTCGATGTGGCCGCGGGCGCGTTCGAGCGGACGCTGGCCGCCGGCGGGCTCGCGCTCCTCCGACATCAGGCCGAACAGGTCGGTGGCCGCGGAAATACCGCGCTGCAGCTTTTCGTTGACGTTGGACAGCGCCCGGATCGGCGACATCAGCCCGAGCATGGCGCCGACAAAAGCAACGAAGGTGCCAGGGGTGATCTCGGACAGCATCTCCGGCTGGGTTGCGACGAACACGATCGCCGCCACCGCCCATGCCGCGATGAACTGGATCAGGGCATCGCTGCCCGACTTGGTGGCCACGATCTTCATCGCCAGTTGGCGCGCGCGTTCGTTGACCACCTCGAAGCGCGCCCGCTCATGGGCCTGGGCGTTGTGCACCTTGACCACGCGCTGGCCGGAGATGGTCTCGTCCGCCGCCTCGGTGACGATGCCCATGTTTTCCTGGATGCGCCGCGATACCTTGCGAAAGCGCCGCGACACGTAGATCACCACGCCCGCAATCAACGGCGCCACCGCCAGCGCGAACGTGGCCAGCTTCACGTTGAGCCAGAACATCAGCCCGATCAGGCCGATCACG
>JAJFJX010000248.1 GCA_021773655.1 Panacagrimonas sp. | reverse complement strand
TCGACGACAGCCAGCGTCGGATGCTGGAAGCCCATCTCAATCGGCCCGACCCGGGCGTTGAATGTGCGTTCATAGCGAGTCTGGCCATCTTGCGCCTGCTCGACGATGTGGCAATCAGGGCCGATGTCCTGCTTGGGTACGGCGCGGGAGAGTTCACAGCCATCGTCGCCCGCAAAAACCGCTGGTTCGAGCATCTCGATGGGCACCTGAAGTGGGTGCGCAAACTCGCGCGCCTTCTGGGAGCCGCCGAGGCCGATGAGGATTTGACGGAAGGAGTAGTCGTATTCGCCGATACCCTGTGGCCGGAAACCCGTGAGCAGCTCTTGGATAAGCTGGCTGAAGAAGGTTCCCAGCTGACGCTGGTGGCCGACAACTGCACCAACCAGATGACGCTGTTCGGACCGTCCGCCGAAGCGCTGGCGCTTGCACAGTGGTTTCAGGACCACGGATCCACCGTCGCCCATTTCCCGGTGAAACGGCCGTATCACACTCCGCGCTGCAGCACGTTGGCGGCAGCGCTTCGCACCGAGCTCCATGATCTGGATCCGGGGTCCAAGGGAATTGATCTCTATAGCGCCTGCAGCGCCGGACCCTTTCCGCCGGAATCCGGCGCCGCGCGAGAACTACTTGCCGCGCAATGGGAACGGCCGGTACGCCTCACGGAAACCATCCGCCATCTATACGCCGACGGATTCCGAGTGTTCATCGAAGTGGGGCCTACAGGCATGCTGACCAACTTCGTCAGCGACATCCTGTGGAGCCATGACAGTGTGACGGCGCTCGCCTGTGATCGACGCGGCTATTCCGGAATACGCCAGATCCACCACACGCTGGCGAAGGCGTTCACGGCTGGCGTCGTTTTAAATCCGGCCGGGCTTTTCGCAGACCGCGAGATCGCGAGGTTGGATCTCCAAGCGCCACCGCGCTCTGCGCCCGGCACCGGCATCAAACTGAACCTCCAAATGCCGGAGCTGCACATACCGGCCGGGTGGAGGCCGATGCCCTCTTCGCCATGACGATTCTTTGGAACCTGCGCCTGGGGGAGAACTTTCTTGCGCGGGGCCAAGCAGGCAACAGTTACCGCGCCGACGCCTTGCGCGCAGTCTTGCTGGTATAAGTCACACCGTGCTTGGCAAGATACTCACGGATGAGCTGGCGCACGACCTGTGACGGCGTCAGATCCTGTTGCGCACATAGCGCTTCGAACGCCCGTTTCTTGTCGGGATCGATCAGCAAGGTAAAACGTGCGGTCTTGGATTCCATGCTGGAATATTAGCATTCAATGTGAATGGCATTACCATTCCGTGCGCGCCGTTCAGGCACTCGGGCCGGCGTTGACGACCTGATCCGGGGCCTTGAACTTGCGAATGTTGTTGCGGAACAGCTTTGCCAGCTTGCGTGCTGCTTCGTCGTAGTCTGCCGCGCTCAGCCAGGTACGTCGAGGGTTCAGCAGCGCGGAATCGACGCCGGGCACCGCCAGCGGGACCTCCAGGTTCAGGATGTCCAGGTGCTAGATCCTGCACCCCGCCAAGGCTCCGCTCTGGCAAGCAGCGACGATGGCACGCGTGACCGGAGTCGGGAAGCGTCTGCCTGAGTCGCCCGGCCCACCCGCTTCGCCGGTCCAACCGGTGTTGACCAGGTACACCTGGGAATTAAACCCTTCGATGCGCTGCATCAAAAGCTCGGCATACTCGGCCGCCGGTCGGGGCAAGAACGGGACGCCGAAGCAGGTCGAAAAAGTAGGCTGAATGCCCGGGACCGCATCGATCTCGGTCGACCCCACGCGCGCGGTGTACCCGCTCAGGAAATGAAAGGCGGCCGCTTCCTTCGACAGGACGGACACCGGCGGTAGCACGCCAGACACATCGCAGGTGAGAAAAATGACAGTCCGCGGTTCGCCGGCCCAATTTTCCTTTACCCGCTTGGGCACATGCGCCAGCGGGTACGAGCAACGCCCGTTTTCCGAAAGCGAGGTGTCGTTGTAGTCCGGCTCGCGGGTGTGTGGATGGACCACCATGTTCTCGACGATAGCTCCGAACCGGATCGCATCCCAGATCACCGGCTCGTTCTGGCGAGACAGGTTGATCGTCTTGGCGTAGCACCCGCCCTCGAGGTCGAACACCGAGCCCTCCGCCCAGGCGTGCTCGTCGTCGCCGATCAGATAGCGATTCAGATCCGCTGACAGCGTTGTCTTGCCGGTCCCCGACAAGCCGAAGAACAGACAGGTATCGCCCCCTTCGCCGACGTTGGTGGAGCAGTGCATCGGCAGGATGCCCGCTTCCGGCAGCAGGTAGTTCTGAACCAAGAACAGGGCCTTCTTCATTTCGCCGGCGTACCGCAGTCCGGCGAGCAGCACGTGGCGCTGCCACGCTCGATCGACTGCGCCACGGCGCCTACCGCGTGATCCTCGACGGCGATTCCTACCGCACATCCGGGCCGCTACCGGAAGGTCAGAAACCGCGGCCCGAAATCACGCCGTGACACGCCGAAAACCGCACTTGCGAAAGCACCTAAAAACACCTGATCCCTAACCTGTCCGAGACCACGTTTCAGCCACTTGCCAGTGGCGCCATTACGCCGATCTTCGGTGACTCCATTGCGGCGATCCGTGACAACCGGCAAGCGCCGCCTCGCCCCCGTCCTGCTGCCGGGCCTATCCCCGCGTGTGCGGGGCAACCCCGGCGACGCGAGGCGTCGAGAACAACGGCCCCCAGGCTGCCCTGGCTCTCGGAGCTGCGCCAGCACACGCCATCGACATCACGCCTCAAATGCGCGAGTCTGCGATGGCAGGGCAACCCTTGTTCGCCCGCCAGGACACTACTGTCCGGTTGAGTGAGGGGGCAACCTGATGAAACGTCTTGCGAGACATTGAGTTGGCCGCGTTTTTGGTTGGTGTCGATTTGAACGCCGAAGTGGGGTTCGGCGAGGGTCTGCGGGATTTGACCCGCGGAGCCCGCGATGCTCGTTGGCAAAACGTTGTTCGCTCAGTTGATGGACTTCCTCCCATGGACCAGCTTCCAGAGGATCGTCGATCGGTACCGAGGAGATCATCGGTCGCGCGTGCTGTCCTGCGCCGAGCAGTTCCGCGTCATGGCCTTCGCACAGCTCACGTTCCGCGAGAGCTTGCGCGATATCGAGGTCTGCTTGGCGGCCCAATCCACGAAGCTCTACGACATGGGTTTGCGCGAGCCGATCAAGCGCTC
>JAJFJX010000247.1 GCA_021773655.1 Panacagrimonas sp. | reverse complement strand
GAGCGCTTGATCGGCTCGCGCAAACCCATGTCGTAGAGCTTCGTGGATTGGGCCGCCAAGCAGACCTCGATATCGCGCAAGCTCTCGCGGAACGTGAGCTGTGCGAAGGCCATGACGCGGAACTGCTCGGCGCAGGACAGCGCGCGCGACCGATGATCTCCTCGGTACCGATCGACGATCCTCTGGAAGCTGGTCCATGGGAGGAAGTCCATCAACTGAGCGAACAACGTTTTGCCAACGAGCATCGCGGGCTCCGCGGGTCAAATCCCGTAGACCCTCGCCGAACCCCACTTCGGCGTTCAAATCGACACCAACGAAAAACGCGGCCAACTCAATGTCTCGCAGGCCGTTTCATCAGGTTGCCCCCTCACTCAACCGGACAGTAGTGGTTTGAGCTATTCATGAATATGACACATACCCCGGCTGGGCGCGGAGTACGCACGGGGCGCTATCCCCGCTCGTAATGGCTCCAGGGCCTAGTGCAGCGGGTCCAGATGTGCTGCTTCCAGCACGGCATTGCGGCGATTGACGGGCCGATTTGGACAAATATACTTGAGAGTATACTTGTCGTGAATGGACAAAAGAGGTGCCGTCATGTCTCAAATCACGCTGTATCTGGACGATGCCACGCAGGCCTTGGTCGACCAGGCCGCGCAGGCCAAGGGCGTATCAAAGAGTCGCTGGGTGGCGGAATTGATTCGCACGCACGCGCGCAAGGAATGGCCCGAGGCGTTTCTCTCCGCAGCGGGCAGCATTCCGGATTTTCCGCTGCTTGAACGAGATGGTGCCGCCGGGTTGCCGCCCGATGCGCCACGGATTGGGTTCTGACCGTCGAAATGCTGATCTTCGACACCAATACCATCAGCTATTACCTGCGCGGTGACCCCGCCGTGGTCCCCAAGATTCAGGCGCTGGCGCCGGACGAAGCCAGCATCCCGGCCATCGTTGAATACGAACTGCGGTATGGCTTCGAGCGATTGGCGCCAGAGGTCCGAAAGCGTGGCCTGAGCCACCTGCTGGACGTGTTGCAGTCTTTGCAGGTGCTGCCATTCGACAGCGTGTGCGCGGGGCACGCCGCGCGTGTTCGTGCGGCTCTGGAGGCTGTCGGCACGCCCATCGGTGCTCACGACACCCTTATCGCTGCAACAGTGCTGCGCCACGGCGGAACGCTGGTGACACGCAACACACGGGAGTTCGCCCGCGTGCCGGGCTTACAGTGGCTGAACTGGCACGAGAGCGCATAAAGGACCGACCCCACCAACACTTACCACGTGCCGTCGTTGTCGATCACCACGCCCCCTATTTTTCGCTTAGCTATCACTTGCCAGCAACGTACTTCGTTGCGTTGAGCGTGTACGCTCAACGCCAACCCAACTTTTGAACTGGCACGGCTGAAAGCTTGTAGCGATAGGGCTTCCGAACCTTTTTCCCTGATTGCTCGTATAGGCGCTGCTGGTTTCGGTTTGATACCACTCACCGAGTGGAATAGGGGCGCACTGTGGCGATGACGCTGCGCCTTAAGCCTGGCCTGCGAGCCCGAGTCGATGCGGAAGCCGAGCGCACCGGCGTATCGCTTACCGCTCTAATCGCTACCGCCGTCGATCATTACCTGGCGTCTCGTGGGCGGCAGCGGCGGATGGGAGCGGAACCGAATCCGCACTTCGACTCGTTGGCGCAGGTGCTCGGTGTGGAGCTCGCCGGGCGACTGAAACCGCCATACGTTCCGGGAGTCAATCAGCCCTGCTACTGCGGGAGCGGCAGCAAGTACAAGCGGTGCTGCCGGCCCAAAGACCAGGCGGCCGGTCATGTGCGATGAACACATGCGAATTTCCCGAGACGCTGGACCTGGCGCAGGCAGCGCTGTTCATGCGCGTTCATCCGGACACCTTGAGCCGCTTCGCCCGCGCAGGGCGCGTGCCTGGCGCGCGAGTTGGCCGCTGCTGGGTATTCATCAAAGCCGATCTGCTGTCGTGCCTTCGGGCACAATCGCAGCCGCGAGCGCTGCAGAGTGATTCCAAGGAGAAATCGGAATGTCACTCTACAAGCGCAAGGGTTCGGCGCAGTGGTGGGTCGCGTTCATGGTCAATGGCGAACGAGTGCAGGAAAGCACTGGGGCTGCCAACCGTCGTAACGCGCAGGAATGCCACGACAGACGACGCGCCGAGTTGTGGGAGCAGCAAGGTCTCGGCGTAAAGCCGCGGCGAACGTGGGAGGAAGCCGTGTTGCGGCATCTGAACGAGAGCGGCCACAAACGAACGCTGGTGACTGACAGGTTCCACCTTCGATGGATGCATCCGCACCTGGAGGGGCTGGACTTGGCTGCCATCACCCGCGACGTGGCTGATGCCCTCGTGCAGGCCGGGCTTGCAGAGCGCGCGAGTCACGCGACGGTCAACCGCCGGACGCAGTTGCTGCGCGCGATTCTGCGCAAGGCGCAGGCGGACTGGGAGTGGATCGACAAGGTTCCGCGCCTGCGCATCCTCAAGGAGCCTGAGGGTCGCACGCGATGGCTTAGCCATGCAGAGGCAGTCCGGTTGCTGGCTGAGCTACCGGAGCACCTGCAGGCTATGGCGCGTTTCTCTCTGGCTACCGGGCTTCGCCAGGGCAACGTCAAGGGGCTGCGGTGGGCGCAAGTCGACCGCGAGCGTTGCCGGGCGTGGGTAACTGCCGAGGAGGCCAAGGGGCGGCGCGCGATTCCGGTGCCGCTCAACGTCGAGGCGATGCAAGTCGTTTCTGAGCAGCTCGGAAAGCACAGGCAGTTCGTGTTCACCTACCAGGGTCAGCCGACCACGTAAGTCAGCACGAAGGCGTGGCGCGAAGCGTTGCGTCGCGCTGGGATCGAGGACTTTCGGTGGCACGATTTGCGGCACACGTGGGCCAGTTGGCATGCGCAGAGCGGGACGCCGCTGCACGTGCTGCAGACGCTTGGCGGGTGGCGTGATCCTGCGATGGTGCAGCGGTATGCGCACCTGAGCATGGAGCACCTGGAAGGCTATTCCGCGCGCTATGCCGAGCAAGCCAGGCTGTCCGAGCTGGCCGGTTACTACAGTTCTACTACAGAGGAGGAGGCTGCAGCCCGGTCGGGGCGGCTAACACATTGATCTGATTGGTCGGGGCGACAGGATTCGAACCTCTTGCTCCCGTATAAGGATTTATTCGGGCACAAAGGGCTTCGGTAGAGATGCTAGA
>JAJFJX010000246.1 GCA_021773655.1 Panacagrimonas sp. | reverse complement strand
GTCATGGTGTGCCAGTGATCGCGCACGCGCCCGGTGTTGAGCACCAGCGGGTAGTCCTCCCCGACCGCGTGTACCGGCATGCGCGGCGACACGGCGACAAAGCGCGCCTTGCGGTCGGGCGTGTAGAAGCGGCCGTCCGAGAAGACGGGAATCGGCGATACGGAATCGGCAACCGTGGACGCAGGCCTTGCAGAAACGGGCCAGCGAACCGGTGCCAGCGCGTCGTAAGCCCTCCGGTCCATTCCGGTCAGGCCGGAGAGGTCGAGATAGCGCGGCACGGCATCTCCCGCCTCGCCGTTGCCGGCCGCCGTCAGCCGGCAGTGCTCGTCAAACACCTCGTGCGCGCCCTGCCAGGCGAAGGCGTCGCCAAAGCCCAAGCGCCGCGCCACTTGCGCCAGCGCCCACCAGTCGGGCCTTGCCTCGCCCAGCGGCGGCAGGAAGGCGCGCAGGCGCGAGATGCAGCGTTCGGAGTTGGTGACGGTGCCGTCCTTCTCGCCCCAGCCCTGCGCCGGCAGCAGCACGTGGGCGAATGCGGTGGTGTCGGTGCGGGCCATGCAGTCCGAGACCACCACCATTTCGCACCGCGCCAGGGCACGCTTGACCTGGTCGGCATCGGGCAGGCTCACCACCGGATTGGTGGCCATGATCCAGACCGCCTTGACCCTGCCGGACTCGATCGCCTCGAACAGTTCCACTGCCTTGAGGCCGGGCCTGTCGGCGATCACCGGGCTGGCCCAGAACCCCTGCACGATGCGGCGATGCGCCGCGTTGTCCAGATCCATGTGCGCGGCGAGCATGTTGCTCAGGCCACCGACCTCGCGCCCGCCCATGGCGTTGGGCTGCCCGGTGATGGAGAACGGTCCTGCGCCCGGCTTGCCGATGCGTCCGGTCAGCAGGTGGCAATTGATGATGCTGTTGACCTTGTCGGTGCCGGCACCGGACTGGTTGACGCCCATGGAAAACGCAGTGACCACCCGCGGGGTGCGGGCGAACAGGCGATAGAACTCCGCCAGCGCGCTGTCCTGAAGCCTGCACCGGGCGGCCACGGAACGCACGTCGCCGGCGGTGTTGTCGGCGATTGCCATCGCCCTTTCCATCCCGCTGCAATGACCTTCGACGAAGTCCGCGTCCTCCACTCCGTGCTGGTGCAGAAACGACAGCAGCCCGTTGAACAGCCAAACGTCCGTGCCCGGCCGCAGCGGCAGATGCAGGTCGGCCATCTCGGTGGTGGCGGTGCGGCGCGGGTCTATCACCACCAGCTTCATCGCGGGCCGGCGCTCCTTCTCCTTGACGATGCGCTGGAACAGGATCGGATGGCACCAGGCGGTGTTGGAGCCGACCAGAACCACCAGGTCCGCACATTCCAGGTCGGCGTAGGACACCGGCACGATGTCCTCGCCGAAGGCCCGCTTGTGGCCCGCCACCGCCGAGGACATGCACAGGCGCGAGTTGGTATCGATGTTGGCGGTGCCGATGAAGCCCTTGGCCAGCTTGTTGGCCGCGTAATAGTCCTCGGTCAGGAGCTGGCCGGAGACATAGAAAGCGACCGCGTCCGGTCCGTGTTCGCGGATGATGTCGCCGAAACCGCCAGCGACGTGATCGAGCGCCGCCTCCCAGGACACGCGCTGCTCGCCGGTCCCCTGGCGCATCAACGGATGGAGCAGCCGCCCCTGCGGCCCCACGGTCTGGCCCAGCGCCGCGCCCTTGACGCAGAGCTTGCCCAGATTGGTGGGATGCTGCGCATCGCCCTGCACCTCCACGGTATTGCCATCGACGCGCACGTCCACCCCGCAGCCCGTGCCGCAGTAGGGACAGGTGGTCTTGATCACCGGCGTGACGGTGCTGCCATCCATCAGGCCGCCTGGGGTGCCGGCTGGCAGTAGGCGCGACCGAACAGCAGACGTGAGCGCATGGATGAGATGTCGATGGCCTTGTGGATCAGTTCGAAGTACCAGGGACCGTCCTGGACCTCGCCGTAGAGCACGACTCCGACCAGCCGCGGGCCGCGCAGCACCAGGCGCTTGTACACGCCGCGCCGGGCATCGCGGAACACCAGGTCTTCGGTGTCGGCGCCGCCGATGAATTCCCCGGCCGAGAACAGATCGATGCCGGTGACCTTGAGCCGGGTCGAGGTCACCGACCCGGCGTAGCGTGAGTGGCCCAGACCGACCAGATGCGCCGCGCACACGCGCGCCTGCTCGTACAGCGGCGCGACCAGACCATAGGTGGCCTTGCGGTGCTGCACGCACTCACCCACCGCATAGATGCGCGGATCGCTGAGCGATTGCAGGGTGTCGTCGACCACGATCGCGCGCTCGCAGTGCAGGCCCGCGCGCTGTGCCAGTTCCACATTCGGCCGGATACCCACGGCCATCACCACCAGATCGGCATCGATCTGCGCAGGCGCGTCAGGATCGGCGTCGGCGCCCGGCGTGAAGCTCACGCCGGTGACGCATTGGCTGCCGAGAATCCCGGCGGTTTGTGCGCGCATCAGGAAGCGGATTCCGCGCTGCTCCAGCGCACTGCGCAGCAGATGGGCGGCCGGCCGGTCGAGCTGGCGTTCCATCAGCGAGTCGGTGACATGCACCACGGTCACCTCCATGCCCTGACGCCGCAGCGCATTGGCGGATTCCAGCCCCAGCAGGCCGCCGCCGATGACCACCGCGCGGCTGCACCGACGGGCCATCGCCAGCATCGCGTCGACGTCGTGGATGTCACGGAACGCGATCACGCCAGGCAACTGATGACCCGGCACCGGAATCATGAACGGCCTGGAACCGGTGGCGAGCAGCAGCCGGTCATACGAGACTTCCAGACCGCTGCGCGCCTTGACCACACGCCGCTTGCGATCGATGGCCACCACCGGGTCCCCGGCGTGCAGGCTGATGTCGTTGGCCGCGTACCAGGATCGCGGATGAGTGATGATGTCATCGAATTGCTTCTCGCCCGACAGCACCGGCGAGAGCAGGATCCGGTTGTAGTTACCGTGCGGCTCGGCGCCGAAGACGGTGACCTCGAAGTGTGCGGCGTCCAGGCGCAGGACTTCCTCCACCGTGCGGATGCCGGCCATCCCGTTGCCGATCACCACCAGCTTCTTTTTCGAGCTTTTCGAGTTCATCTGCACCAGGGTCTGTTTGTCGATGCGCATCGGCGGATCAGGCCTCACGCACCAGGACCAGTCCATCTTCCGAAACCTGCACCTGGAACGCCGGCACCGACCAGCTCTCGTCCTCCAGGCAGCGCCCGGTCCTGAGGCAGAAATGGTTCTTGTAGACCGGCGAGGCCACCACCAGCTCGCCGCCGACGTCACCGACCAGGCCGCGCGAAATCACATTGGCACCGGAACGTGGATCGTGGTTGCCGATGGCGAATACCGCTTCGTCCTCGCCGTCGGGCGCGACCACGCGAAACACCGCAACCTGCGCCTGGCCGACCTTGGCCGCGACACCGGTGTTGGGCACGATGTCATCACGCCTGCACACGTAGGTCCATCGGGGCGGCGTGGTCATCAAACCGTCTCCTCGTTCTTTTCCAGGCGCGTCATCGGCCGGATCTGACCGCGTTCGTCGACGAACTGGATATTGGTGTCGGGCTCCGGCGAGTTCACGAAATGACGGAAGCGCCGGAGCGTCTCCGGCGTGTTGATCGCCTTCTTCCACTCGCATTCGTAGGTGTCGACCAGCTTCTGCATCTCGGCTTCCAGTTCGGCGCCGATGCCCAGCGAGTCCTCGCAGATGACCTTGCGCACGTAGTCGATGCCGCCCTCCAGATTCTCCAGCCACACCGAGGTGCGCTGCAGGCGATCACCGGTGCGGATGTAGAACATGAAGAAGCGGTCGATGTAGCGCACCAGCGTGGCGTCATCGATATCGCTCGCAAGCAGGTCGGCGTGGCGTGGCTTCATGCCGCCGTTGCCGCAGACAAACAGGTTCCAGCCCTTCTCGGTGGCGATCACGCCGACGTCCTTGCTCTGCGCCTCGGCGCACTCGCGCGTGCAGCCGGATACCGCCATCTTGAGCTTGTGCGGCGAGCGCATGCCGCGATAGCGCTCTTCGACCTTGATCGCCATGCCCACCGAATCCTGCACCCCGTAGCGGCACCAGGTGCTGCCCACGCAGGACTTCACCGTGCGCAGCGCCTTGCCGTAGGCGTGGCCGGACTCGAAGCCGGCCTCGATCAGATCCTTCCAGATCATCGGCAACTGCTCGACTCTTGCACCGAACAGGTCGATGCGCTGGCCGCCGGTGATCTTGGTGTACAGGCCGAAGCGTTGCGCCACCCGCCCGATCACGATCAGCTTCTCGGGCGTGATCTCGCCGCCGGGGATGCGCGGCACCACCGAGTAGGTGCCGTCCTTCTGCAGGTTGGCAAGGTAGTAGTCGTTGGTGTCCTGGGTGCTGGCATGCCTGGGCTTGAGCACGAACTCGTTGTTGACCGAGGCCAGGATCGAGGCCACCGCGGGCTTGCAGATATCGCAGCCGCGACCCTTGCCGTGCTTGACCAGCACCTCGTCGAAGCTCTTGTGATTGCCGATCTTCACCAGGTGGAACAGCTCCTGACGCGAATGTGCAAAGTGCTCGCAGAGGTGGTTGAACACGGTGACGCCGGCCTTCTTGAGTTCGGCATCGAGCACCTGCTTGACCAGGGGCTGGCAGCCGCCGCAACTGGTGGCCGCCTTCGTACATTTCTTGAGCGCGCCCAGGCTCGCGGCACCGCCGGAGATCGCCGCGCAGAGATCGCCCTTGCTCACGTTGTTGCAGGAACAGATCGAGGCCGAGGCCGGCAGCAGATCCACGCCCAGACCCTTGGGCGCCGCGCCCTGGCGCGCGGGAAGGATCAGGTCCTCCGGGTGCTCGGGCAGCGGGATACCGTTGAGCGCCATCTGCAGCAAGGTGCCGTAGTCCTCGGCCTCGCCCACCAGCACCGCGCCGAGCAGGGTTTTCCTGTCTGCACTGACCACCAGCTTCTTGTAGTGGCCGGCCACCTCGTCGCTGAACAGGTAGTTGAGCGAACCTGGCGTCGCGCCCTGCGCATCGCCGATGCTGGCCACGTCCACGCCGAGCAGCTTGAGCTTGGTGCTCATGTCGGCGCCGATGAACTCGCCGGCCTGATCGCCGACCAATTGCCTGGCCACGAGGCGGGCCATGTCGTAACCCGGCGCGACCAGGCCGAAGATCTTGCCGCTCCACAGCGCACACTCGCCGATCGCGTACACATCCGGGTCCGAGGTGCGGCAGGCATTGTCGACCACGATGCCGCCGCGCTCGCCCATCTTCAGGCCGCCGTTGCGCGCAAGTTCGTCGCGCGGACGGATGCCGGCGGAGAACACGATCATGTCGGTCTCCAGCGCAGAGCCGTCGGCGAACACCATCTTGTGCCGGCCGCCGACGCCCATGCCGGCGCCATCGGCGATCTCCAGCGTGTTCTTCTGCGTGTGCACCGTGACACCCAGTGCCTCGATCTTCCTGCGCAGCAGCTTGCCGCCCATGTCGTCGACCTGCACCGTCATCAGACGCGGTGCGAACTCGACGACGTGCGTGGCCAGCCCCATGTCCTTGAGCGCCTTGGCACACTCCAGACCGAGCAGCCCGCCGCCGACGACGACGCCTATCTTGGACTTCGAGCCCCACTGACGCATCGCTTCGAGGTCCTCGATGGTGCGATAGACCAGGCAACCCGGACGATCACGCCCCGGCACCGGCGGCACGAAAGGATACGAGCCGGTGGCCAGCACGAGCTTGTCGTAAGGCACCGACGCGCCGTCCGCGGTCCTGACGACCTTCGCCGTCGTGTCGATCCCGACCGCCTTTGCGTTGAGCCTGAGATTCAGGCCCGGCCTGTCGAAAAAGCCGGGCGCGACCAGCGACAGATCCTGCGCGGTCTTGCCGCTGAAGAATTCCGAAAGATGGACGCGGTCGTAGGCCGGGCGAGGTTCCTCGCACAGCACCGTGACCTCGATCTGCGGACGATCCACCAGCTCTTCGAGGAGCTTGTGGCCGACCATCCCGTTACCGACAACGACTAGTTTCATTTTCATCATGGTTCGTGACGTTCAGGCTGCCAGCGCGCCGCGCTGCGCGACGGCCTCTTCGTAGAGTTGCTGTTCGCGCGTCTTGTGCTCGCTGCTGAAGCGCACCGCAACGGCGCAGAACGCCGACACGGTCACCAGGCCGCCGAGAATGAACAGGCACTCCCCGACGCTGGCCGAGCCCTTCATCAGGAATCCGGCCGCGACCGCACCGACATTGCCGCCCGCA
>JAJFJX010000245.1 GCA_021773655.1 Panacagrimonas sp. | reverse complement strand
TCCACAGGTCGGCGAGGGGCGCCGCGCCGGGGTCGGGGCCGGGATCCGGTACGTCCGGGCCGGCGGCTCGGGAGGTCATGACGGCAGTGGCGGCCAGCAGCGTGGCCGCGGAGAGCGCGAACGGAATTCTGGAAAACATGGGGGCAGTGATCCTGGATGCCCGGCAGGGCCGGGCTGCGCGCGAAGCGCACTTCGACGCGCCGCGAGCGGCGCGTCACCTGGGCAGGTCAGGATCGGTTCGGGGGGCCGCGCGCAGGCAGCGGGCTGGCGCAGGGCGCCCGCGGCGAGGGGGTTGCCGCGGCAACGGCCGGCTCGAGTCCGGCCTGGCGCAGCGCCGCGGTCGGGGCCGGCGCCGGCAGTTGAGCGCCACCACCACCGGGGCTGCAGTGTTCCGCGCAGTGGTCGTCCGGTGTGGAGGTATTGCCGGCCACCGGCATCAGGATCCGGCGTAGTTCCGGCGGGAACGCCGCGATCCTGGCGCGCAGTGCGGGCGCAAGGCCATCGCCGTCGCCACACCACGCCACCACGCCGCCTCCGTCGCGTGACATCTGCGCGGCGTGCGCCAGCGGCAGACACAGCTGCGCCAGCCAGGCCAGGCTGGCCAGCAGGATCATCAGCGGTCGGTGGCGCAGGGCGTTCACGGGTCACGCATTCTGCCGCAGTTCGTGTGGCGCCGGCGCGGGTGGGCCGGGATCGCGGGCTTCGCAGGCCCCGGGGCGGGGCCGGCAGGCCCTACAGGGCCTCCAGGGTCTGGGCGCCGATCTGGTCCATTTGCCGGCGGATCCAGGCCGCGCGGTTCTGCACGTAGTCCGAGGGCGCCTCGACCCGCAGGCGCTTGGGGTTGGGCAGCACCGCGGCCAGCAGGGACGCCTCGTGCGGGCTCAGCTGCGTGGCGTGCTTGCCGAAGAAGCTTTGCGCGGCGGCTTCCACGCCGTAGATGCCGGGGCCGAATTCCACCACGTTCAGGTACACCTCCAGCACGCGCTGCTTGGGCCACAGCAGTTCGATCAGCAGGGTGTAGCCGGTCTCCAGACCCTTGCGCACCCAGGAGCGATCGGGCCACAGGAACAGGTTCTTGGCCAGCTGCTGGGTAATGGTGCTGGCGCCGCGCGTGCGGCGGTTGTTGCGGTTGTGCTCGATGGCCTTGCCGATGGCGCGAAAGTCCAGCCCGATGTGCTCGGCGAAACGCTGGTCCTCGGCGGCGATCACCGCCAGCTTGGCCGTTGCCGAGATGCGGCTCCAGCTCACCCACTGGTGACGCAGCGCGGGGCGATCATCGCCGGCCAGCGCGCGTTCGATCTGGTAGCGGACCATGAAGCTTGAGGTCCAGGCCGGCACCACGCGCAGCAGCGCCACCGGTAGCACGGTGACGGCCAGCAGGGCCAGCAGCGTCCATACCAGCGCGCGACGGCCCAGGGAGCGGCGACGGGGCATGGATTGGCTCTTGTGATCGGCGGGGCGCAAGCGCAAGGACGGCCCGTCGCGCAAGGGGCGGTCGTCATCGAGCGCCGGGGCCTTGCGGCCGCGGGCCGAGGCCGTGACGGGCTCGATCAGGGTTCGATCATCGTCCACGATCGAAGGGGGCTTTCTTTCCACGGCACAGGCAGGGCGTGGGGCGAGCGGCACAGTCTACTGCAGCAGGGCTCGCGGTCCGACCGTGCCCGGGCTTGCCGCCAACTGCAGACGACGGCGCTTCGGGGGGCGCTGCTCAGGGCCGCTTCGCTGGCCGCGTCCCAGGAGTCGTAGCGCAGCACCGGACGCGATTCCGGCACCCTCTGGCGCGGCCCCTGATGCTCGACGGCCCGGCCCGGGCCATCGCCGCGGCGCTGCCGCCGTCGTCGCTGAACCGAACCGATTGCGGCTGCGGGACTTGTTGGCGGGCCCGCCTGACGACAGAATCCTCCGGTCGGTGTCGGATCGGGCTGCCCTCAGAGCGGCCGGGCACATCGGCTCGCGAGCCGCGCAGGGAGTCGGATCGCAACCGCACGTTAAGATCAGGCATACAGGAGCCGCGCCCTCGAGGGCGGCGGGGAGAAAGCGCCAGCCAGGGCCCTGAGGCCGTGACTGGCGCTGGCCAACGGACAACAAATACGCTCGAAGCCATCCATGAATGTCCTTGCATCGATCGTCCTGTTGCCCCTGGTGCTGGGCACGATCCTCTGCTTCTGGGCCGGACGCCGGAACACCACGGCGCGCCGGCGCCTGACCGCGTGGACGGCCGGGGCGGTGACGGCCACGGCCCTGACCCTGCTGCTGGGCCAGGCGCCGCTGGTGTTCCAGGGTCAGACGCTGCTGGCCGGCGGCGAATGGATCCCGGCACTGGGCCTTAACCTGACTTTCCGCCTCGACGGACTGGCGCTGATGTTTGCCGGACTGATCCTGTCGATCGGCCTGCTGATCATCCTGTACGCGGCGTACTACCTTCATCACGACGATCCAGCCGGCAAGTTCTACACGCTGCTGATGCTGTTCATGGCGGCGATGCTCGGCATCGTCCTGTCGGACAACCTGCTGCTGCTGGTGGTGTTCTGGGAGCTGACCAGCGTGTCGTCGTTCCTGCTGGTGGGCTACTGGAGCCACAAGCCCACCGCGCGCGCCGGCGCGCGCATGGCACTGGCGATCACTGGCGGCGGCGGGCTGGTGATGCTGGCTGGCATCGTGCTGCTGGGCCAGATCGCTGGGACCTACGAGCTGTCCGGCATGCTCGGGCGTGGCGCCGAGGTCCAGGCCCACCCGCTGTACCCGGTGACGCTGTGCCTGATCCTGGTCGGCTGCTTCACCAAGAGTGCGCAGGTGCCGTTCCATTTCTGGCTGCCGAGCGCGATGGCGGCCCCGACCCCGGTAAGCGCCTATCTCCACTCGGCCACGATGGTCAAAGCCGGCGTCTTCCTCCTGGCG
>JAJFJX010000244.1 GCA_021773655.1 Panacagrimonas sp. | reverse complement strand
GCTTGAGGCGCAGCGAATCGAGCATGAAGGCGTAGCGGGCCGCCGAATACTCGCGCTCGGCCTCGTATCGCGCACGGATCACCCGCAGCATGTCGGCAGTGGTCAGGGTGCCCGCCTCGAAGCCACCGGTGGTGGCGGCCTCGGCCTCGCGCGCGGCCTCCAGCGAGGTCCGCCGCGCCGGCACCAGCGCCAGCCCGTTGCTGGCCTGCAGATAGGCCAGGCGCGCCTGGCGCTCGGCGCTCTGCACGGCGGCACGCAGCGAGGCCTCGGTGGAGGCGCGCTTGGCCTCGACCTCGGCGATCTTGGCCTGGATGGATCCGCCGGCGTACAGCGGCAGTTTGACCTGCACTCCGATGCGACTTTCGGTTTCCTCGCGGTCACCGGTCAGGCCGCCACCGTTGTCGAGCCTGAAGGCCCCGGCCGCGGCGTCCACCTGCGGCCAGCGGCGCTTGCGCGCCTTTTCGAGTTCCAGCTCGGCGATGCGCAGCGTGATCCGTGCGCTGAGCACGTCCAGATTCTGGGCGCGCGCACGCTCCAGCCAGGGCGCAACCGTGGCCGGATCGGGCCGGGCCAGCACCATGCCCTGGGGCAACAGCTTGAAACTGCGATAGACCTGACCGGCGACCTGGTCGAGCGTGGCGTATGCCGCCTCCAGTCCCGCAGCGGCCTGCACCGCGCCGGCCTCGGCCACCGCCGTCTGCGCGCGTGCGGCGGAGAGGTCGACCTGCGTCGCCAACCCGGCAGCAGTGCGGGTCTGCACCTGGTCGAACTGGGTCTGCAGCGCCTGGACTTCGGCCTGCGCGAATGCCTTGAGGTCCTGCGCGGAAAGCACGCCGAAGTAGGCCTCGGCGACCTCGATCATCAGGCGGTTCTCGTCGGCTTCGAGCTCAAAGCGTGCCTGCGCCCGGCTCAGCTCGGCCTGATCCCTGGCGATCACCAGCTCCGGCCGGTACAGCGCCTGGGTCAACTGCACGCCGACCAGCGCGCGCTCGAAGCTGTCCTGGTTGTCGACGTCGACCCGGCCGAAGTATCGGCCCTCGATCTGTTCGTCGATGTAGTCATAGGTTCCAACCAGGCCCACCTGCGGCAACAGTTGCCCTTCGGCCTGCAGGTGTACCTGGTCGACCGCCTCGACCTGTGCCAGGCGGGACTGGAACGCGGCGTTGCTGGCCAGCGCATCGGCGTAAACCCGGACCAGGTCGGCGGGTCGGGCGTCCTCGGCACGGACCGCCGACAGGACCAGGCCGAGCATCCCGATCAGGAGGGCCATGGCCGCGCCCCGGCGCGACCGCATGCGCAATCGAATCATGAGTACAACGCTCTGGTCTTGTTGTGGCGGCGTGACGGGCGCAGCTGCACCCCGCGCGAAACCCGCCGCAGTGTATCGCCCCGGGCTGCACCGGGGGCGATCAGGCAAGGCCGTGGGCGCGATCGGCGCGCTTCGCGTTCGCCAGCCATGGCACGGACCGTAAGGCGCGGTCGGTTTCGGACCGCCTCGGCACCGCCGGAGCCGATCGGCCGCCACCCGTTCTGTCTGGCCTGGTTTGCAGGCGCGGGTTCGATGCGGCCGGCACCACCTCATGCTGCGCCGGTCCGCAAGCGGGTGAGACCCGACTTGCCGGGGCACCGCGGCAGACGCGACCATCCAGCAATCGCCTGCCCCGGGAGACTCGAATGCCTGATCGCCCCGCCGTGCTGTTCGTCTGTCTCGGCAACATCTGCCGCTCGCCGCTGGCCGAGGCCGCGTTTCGCGCCGAGATCGCGCGCCGTGGCCTGGACGTGGAAGTCGACTCGGCCGGCACCGGCGACTGGCACCTGGGCGAGGCCCCCGATGCGCGTGCGCAGGCGGTGGCGCGCCGCAACGGTACGGACATCGCGCACTACCGGGCACGCCAGGTGAGGGCGTCCGATTTCGACCGCTACACCCACGTGTTGGCGATGGATCGCGACAACCTGCGCCAGCTGCAGCGCCTGCGCGCGCCGGGGACGACCGCCAGGCTCGGCCTGCTGCTGGACCACGTGCCGGAGCGCGTCGGCGAATCGGTGGCCGACCCCTACTTCGGCGCAGCCGACGGCTTCGACGCCACCTGGACCGATGTCAGCCAGGGCGCCGCCGGCCTGGCCGCAGAACTCGCAGCGTGGACGCCGACCGCCTCGCGAAACTAGCGTCCGACGCACTCGGCACCGGCCTGCGGCACGCACGGCCCGTGTCCGGCGGTGATATGGCCTGTGTGGTGCGGCTGGACACACTCGACGGCCGCGTCGCGCTGGCCAAGACCGGCCCGGCCCCGCACACCGAGGCCGCGATGCTCGTGGCACTGGCCGGCGCCGGCGTCCCGGTACCCGCGGTGCTCGCCGTCACCGATGCGCTGCTGGTGCTGGAATGGATCGACAGTGACGGCGGTCCGCAGGCCGCGTGGGGCGATCTCGGACGCATCGTGCGCCGACTGCACGCCTGCACCGGCACGCGCTACGGCTGGGACCAGGACAGCGCCTTCGGCGCGGTGCACATCGACAACCGCAGCTGCGCCTCGTGGCCTGCTTTCTGGGCCGAACGCCGCCTGCGCCCCCTGCTTCCGGCGCTGCCGACGGCCCTGGCACGACGGGTGGCGCGGCTTGCCGATGATCTTGACGCCTGGTTGCCGCTGCGCCCGCCACCGGCGCTGCTGCACGGCGACCTGTGGAGCGGCAACGTGATGGCGCGCGGCAATACCGTGGCGGCGCTGGTCGATCCCGCCTGCTACCACGGCCACGCCGAGGTCGACCTGGCCATGCTGTCGCTGTTTGCCACGCCCGGCTCCGACTTCCACGCCGCCTACGGCGCGCTCGAATCGGGCGCACAAGCGCGGCTGCCCATCTACCGGCTGTGGCCTGCGCTGGTGCACCTCAGGCTGTTCGGCAGCGTATACCTGAGCCTGGTGGACGCGCAGTTGCGGACCCTGGGCCTCTGAAGCCGGGACAAGGGCGCGCGCATCGGGCCTGATGCGGAGGTGCGGACGCGTGGAGGCGTGGAGGCGTTGAAACGTTCTGCTCCATCTGTTGTTCTTCTCTCTATCTCGTCTTTTATCTCGTCTCTTCCATCTCATCTCATCGACCTCATCTCATCGACCTCATCTCGTCGATCTCATCTCGTCGATCTCATCGATCTCACGCTCAAGGAGTCGCCCGCATGACGCACGCAGCCGAATACACCCCACCCAAGGTCTGGACCTGGGAGCGGGACAGCGGCGGCAAATTTGCCGGCATCAACCGTCCGATCGCCGGGCCCACGCACGACAAGGCGTTGCCGGTGGGCAAGCATCCCCTGCAGTTGTATTCGCTGGCCACGCCCAACGGCGTCAAGGTCACCGTGATGCTCGAAGAACTGCTCGCAGCCGGCCACGCCGGTGCGGAGTACGACGCCTGGCTCATCAACATCACCGAGGGCGATCAGTTCTCCAGCGGGTTCGTCTCCGTCAATCCGAACTCCAAGATTCCTGCACTGATGGATCACGGCACGCCGACACCGACGCGGGTATTCGAATCCGGCGCCATCCTGCTCTACCTGTCGGAGAAGTTCGGCGGCGCCTTTCTGCCGCGCCATCCCGGGCCGCGCACCGAAGCCCTGAGCTGGCTGTTCTGGCAGATGGGGAGCGCGCCATATCTGGGCGGCGGCTTCGGTCACTTCTACGCCTACGCGCCGAGCAGGATGCAATACCCCATCGACCGATTCACGATGGAAACCAAGCGCCAGCTCGACGTGCTCGACAAGCATCTGGCCGATCATCAATACCTGGCGGGTGACGAATACAGCATCGCCGACATCGCGGTCTGGCCCTGGTACGGGGCGCTGGCGTGCGGCCTGCTCTACGACGCCGGCGAATTCCTGTCCGTGCAGGATTATCGTCACCTCATCCGCTGGACCCAGCAGATTGCCGAGCGCCCTGCGGCGCAGCGCGGGCGCAAGGTCAACCGAACCTGGGGCAAGCCCGAGGACCAGCTGCACGAGCGACATGACGCCAGCGATTTCGAGCTGCGCACCCAGGACAGACTGGAGGCCGGGAAACCGGCCTGAGCGGATTCGGACATGGAACCCTGGGTCCTTCGCGCGCTGGAGAAGTGGCCGGACGTGCCGGCCCTGTTCGGCTGGCTGGGTCTGGACCGGCGCGGACGCTGGCGCATCCGTGGCGAACTCATCAGCCGGCCGCAGATCATCGACACCCTCAACCCCAACTACGCCGCCGACGCGCAGGGGCGCTGGTATTTCCAGAACGGCCCCCAGCGCGGCTACGTGACCCTGGAATCCGCGCCGCTGGTGCTACGCACCGACGGCGAGGACCGCTTGCTCACCCACACCGGCCTGCGCGTGGAGCAGGCACGCGCCGCGTTCCTCGACCAGAACGGCGCACTGTGGCTGGACACCGAACACGGCCCTGCAGTGCTCGAAGGCGACGACCTGCATTGGGCGCTGGCGCGCCTTTACGCCGGCGCCGCGCCGTTGGACGAAGAAGAGCTTGCCAGGGCGCTGGCGCTGCCGTCCGGCGCGGCCAGTGCGCTGCGCCTGGAAACGGCGGGCTGCACGCTGCCGGTGACGCGCCTGGATACCGGTGATGCGCCCGCTCAGCTCGGCTTCGTGCGCGATCCGCAACCCTTGCCCGGCGAGGCCTGACCGGGCCCCGGCCAAGGAATGTCGCCGACCGGTGCCCACCTGGTGGATGGTGCCGACAAAGCCGTGCGGGTGCCGCCACTTTCAGAGGACCGCGGGATCGACAAACGCGCCAAGGATGCGCGCCGCGGGCACCCTGATGAGGCGATGCAGACGGACGGCACCGGGCAGGTTCGGACTCTGCGTGACTGCAGGCGATGACTACGGCGCGTGAATTTCCGGGTTCTGTCCCCGGTCGAACGATCAGCCGGAAATCGACATCCGCGCCGGTTGCGGCCGGCTCATGACTTCAGAACGCATCTCCCGGCAGGTGCACGAAGCCGCTCATGAGCACGCGCGCGGAGCGCGACATGATGGCCTTCTTCACCACCCACTGACCGTTCTGCAATGTGGCTTCGGCGCCGACGCGCAGCGTGCCGGACGGGTGGCCGAAGCGCACCGCCGTCCGTTCACCGCCGCCTGCCGCAAGGTTGACCAGGGTGCCTGGAATGGCCGCAGCGGTGCCGATCGCCACCGCCGCAGTGCCCATCATCGCGTGATGCAGCTTGCCCATCGACAGCGCGCGCACGTTGAGATCGATCTCGCCGGCCTGGATCTGTTTGCCGCTGGACGCGACGTAGGCCGTCGGCGGGGCGACGAACGCGATTTTGGGCGTGTGCTGGCGCTGGGCCGCCTCGCCCGGGCCCTTGATCAGGCCCATGCGAAGGGCACCGGCCACGCGCAGGGTTTCGAACCTGGCGAGCGCCTCGGGTTTGGTGTTGATCGCCTCGCGCAGTTCGGTGCCGGTGTAGCCGATGTCCGCGGCGTTCACGAACACGGTGGGAATGCCGGCGGTGATCATCGTCGCCTTGATGGTGCCCAGGCCCGGCACTTCGAGGTCGTCGACCAGATTGCCGGTGGGGAACATCGAACCCCCCTCGTCGCCGTCGTCGGAGGGATCCATGAACTCCAGCACGATCTCGGCGGCGGGGAAGGTCACGCCGTCGAGTTCGAAATCACCCGTCTCCTGCACCTGACCGTTGCTGACCGGCACGTGGGCAATGATGGTTTTCCCGATGTTGGCCTGCCAGATGCGGACCACGCAGGTGCCGTTGGCCGGCACGCGCGCCGGGTCCATCAGGCCGGCGTGAATCGCGAACGCACCGGCCGCGGTGGAAAGATTCCCGCAATTGCCGCTCCAGTCGACGAAGGCCTTGTCGATCGAGACCTGTCCGTAGAGGTAATCCACGTCGTGGCCCGGCTGCGTGCTCCTGGACAGCATCACGCACTTGCTGGTGGACGACGTGGCACCGCCCATGCCGTCGATATGCGCGGCGTAGGGGTCGGGCGAACCGATCACGCGCAGCAGCAGCCGGTCGCGCGCCGCGCCCGGTGCCTGACAGCGCTCTGGCAAATCGGCGAGCCTGAAAAACACGCCCTTGGACGTGCCGCCGCGCATGTAGGTGGCGGGGATTCTGATCTGCGGAATGTTGGGCATGAGAGTCTGGGTCAGAAGATTTGGAGGCGCTCGCGTTCAGCGTCGTTACGTTCCATGAACCGCAAAAACCGCTATCTGCTCTACGTCATCGGCAGCCTGAGGCTCGGGCTGGCACCGTTGATCCCGATGCTGCACCTTTTCGAATAACTCGGGATGCTGTTTGCCGGCACGCTGAACCAACCGGTCGACCTGCTCGATATGTTCCTGCATGGATTTTTCCCGCTGCCGCTGCTGATCGAACTGCTGCGCCATGCGCAGTCCGGGCCGCGCGCACAGAAATAGAAATAGAACCGGCCGCCGCACTCAGACCTTGCTCGGGCGCGCGTAGGGCACCACGTCGCCGCCGCCCTGTTTCCATGCGCCGAAGCCACCGGCGATATGGCAGATCTTCGGCAGTCCCATGTCCTGCAGGGTCGCCGTGGACAGCGCCGAGCGCAGTCCGCCGGCGCAATACAGCACGAAGGTCTTGTCCTGGCCGAAGATCGGCTTGTAGTAGGGGCTCTCCGGATCGACCCAGAATTCCAGCATGCCGCGCGGCGCGTGGAAGGCACCGGGAATGGTGCCCTCGCGCTCCAGCTCACGCGGATCACGGATGTCCACGAACTGCACGTCCGGCTGGTCGAGCATGGCCCTGGCCTCGTCGAGCGTCAGCGTGCGGATCTTCTGGTTCGCCGCAGAGACAAGCTGCCTGATGCCAATTTTCAGTGCCATGGCGGTCTCCGTCCGGTTCAGGCGGCCTGGGTCGCGGCCAGAAAATCCACCGCGAAGCGCTGCAGCACGCCGCCGGCCTGGTAGACCGACACCTCTTCGTTGGAATCCAGCCGACAGGTCACCGGCACCTCGATCCTGTCGCCATTCTTGCGTCGGATCACCAGGCTCAGCGTGGCGCGTGGCGAGAGGGCGCCTTCAACGTCATAGGTCTCGGTGCCGTCGATGCCCAGGGTCAGGCGCGTGGTGCCGGGCTCGAACTCCAGCGGCAGCACGCCCATGCCGATCAGATTGGTGCGGTGGATGCGCTCGAAGCCTTCGGCGGCAATGGCCTCCACGCCGGCCAGACGCACGCCCTTGGCGGCCCAGTCGCGCGAAGAGCCCTGACCGTAGTCGGCGCCGGCGACGATGATCAGCGGCTGCTTGCGCTTCATGTAGGTTTCGATGGCTTCCCACATGCGCATGACCGTGCCGTCGGGCTCGACCCTGGCCAGCGAACCCTGCTTGACCTTGCCATCGACCACCGCCATTTCGTTGATCAGCTTGGGGTTGGCGAAGGTCGCACGCTGCGCCGTGAGGTGATCGCCGCGGTGCGTGGCGTAGGAGTTGAAGTCTTCTTCTGGCACGCCCATCTTGTGCAGGTACTCGCCGGCGGCGCTGTCCATCATGATCGCGTTGGAGGGCGACAGGTGATCAGTGGTGATGTTGTCCGGCAGCACTGCCAGCGGGCGCATGCCCTTGAGCGTGCGTTCTCCGGCCAGCGCTCCTTCCCAGTAGGGCGGGCGGCGGATGTAGGTGCTCTTGGGCCGCCAGTCGTAGAGCGGGCTCAGGCCTTCGTCCTCGATGATCTTGAAGTTGAACATCGGCTCGTAGACCGAGCGGAAGTGCTCGGGCTTGACGCTGGACTTGACGACGGCGTCGATCTCCTCGTCGCTCGGCCACAGGTCCTTGAGCGTCACCGGATTGCCGTCGGCGTCCAGACCGAGCGGGTCCTTTTCGATATCGAAGCGGATGGTGCCGGCAATGGCGTACGCCACCACCAGCGGCGGGCTGGCGAGGAAGGCCTGCTTGGCGTAAGGATGGATGCGGCCATCGAAGTTGCGGTTGCCGGACAGCACCGCCACCGAGTACAGGTCACGCTCGATGATCTCCTGCTGGATCTTCGGGTCCAGCGCGCCGGACATTCCGTTGCAGGTGGTGCAGGCAAAGGCGACGATGCCGAAGCCGAGCTGTTCCAGCTCCGGCAGCAGCCGTGCTTCTTCCAGGTACAACTGCACGGCCTTGGACCCCGGTGCCAGCGAGGATTTGACCCAGGGCTTGCGCCTCAGCCCCAGCGCATTGGCCTTCTTTGCCAGCAGGCCGGCGGCGATCACGTTGCGCGGATTGGAGGTGTTGGTGCAGGAGGTGATGGCGGCGATGATCACCGCGCCGTCCGGCATCCTGCCGTCTGCAGGTAGTTCCCAGGGCGCGGAGATGCCGCGCTCGGCCAGGGCCGAGGTCGGCAGTCGCTTGTGCGGGTTGGACGGCCCGGCCATGTTGCGCACCACGGTCGACAGGTCGAATTCGAGCACGCGCTCGTATTCGGCGGTCTTGAGCGAATCCGCCCACAGGCCGCAGTGTCGGGCATAGGTCTCCACCAGCCTGACCTGCTCGGCCTCGCGTCCGGTGAGGGTCAGATACTCCAGCGTGTTCTGGTCGATGAAGAACATCGCTGCAGTGGCGCCGTACTCGGGGGCCATGTTGGAGATGGTGGCGCGATCACCCAGGGTCAGCGACGCCGCCCCTTCACCGCGAAACTCCAGATAGGCGCCGACGACCTTTTCCTTGCGCAGAAATTCGGTCAGCGCCAGCACCACGTCGGTGGCAGTGATGCCGGGGCCCGGCCTGCCGGAAAGTTCGACGCCGATGATGTCCGGCAGGCGCATCCACGAGGCACGGCCGAGCATGACGTTCTCGGCCTCCAGGCCGCCGACGCCGACTGCGATGACGCCCAGGGCGTCGATGTGCGGCGTGTGCGAGTCGGTGCCCACGCAGGTGTCGGGAAAGGCCACGCCGTCCTTGACATAGACCACCGGGCTCATCCGCTCCAGATTGATCTGGTGCATGATCCCGTTGCCGGGCGGGATCACGTCGACGTTCTTGAACGCCTTCTTGGTCCAGTCGATGAAATGGAAACGGTCGTCGTTGCGCCTGTCCTCGATCACGCGGTTCTTGGCGAACGCGTCCTTCTCGAAGCCGCCGTGCTCGACGGCCAGCGAGTGATCGACGATCAACTGCACCGGCACCACCGGGTTGACCTTGGCCGGATCGCCGCCCATGTCCGCGATGGCGTCACGCAGTCCGGCCAGGTCCACCAGCGCGGTCTGCCCGAGAATGTCGTGGCAGACCACGCGCGCGGGGAACCACGGAAAGTCCAGCTCGCGCTTGCGATCGATCAACTGGCCCAGCCAGGCGCCGACCATCGCCGGATCGCCCTTGCGAACGATGTTCTCTGCGTACACCCGAGAGGTGTAGGGGAGCTTGTCGTAGGCCCCCGGCTGGATGGCGTCAACGGCCTCGCGGGCGTCGAAGTGGTCGAGCTGGGTTCCTGGCAGGTTCTTCCGATGCTGGGTATTCATGGTGGCTCACCGACTGAGTAGGGTGGGCAGGCTTCACCTGCCCACGAGTGCGCCGAGTTGCGCGTGGGCAACGCGAGAAACTGCGTTGCCCACCCTATCGAGGCTTTGGGGAAACAATCTGAAGCGTGTCGAAGAAGTTGTAGGTGATGGCGTCGAGTTCCATCGCGCAGTACGGCTCAAAAAGATACAGCTCCAATGAGTTCTCGATTTCAAGGTATGCAATGTCACCGGCCCGGAGTCTGCTCCGCGCGTCCAGGAATGCAGAGCCAAAGCTGGCTTGGCGCTTGACGACGCGCAGAGAGCACCCGAGAGCACGAGCCGCGACACGCACTGCGAGATTGGCCCCGGAAGGATCGGCGAGCATGTGCTGTGCGATGCGCTTCCGGAGATTGTTCGCAATGCCGACGTAGATCGGTGATCGATCGAGCATCCATACATAAGCGCCGCGAACGGGCGGAATGATCTCCGTGCGTTCCAGAATGTTCGATGCCGCGACCGGACTTTGCATTCGCTCGCGCAGGCACTGCATGTGACTTGGCAGGACCTGGTTCGCGAGCGTTGGAAAATCATGAGCGCAGTCATGAAGCGGCATCGCCGACGTTACTTCCGGGCCTTGATCGGCACGAACTTCTGATCTTCCGGACCGACGTAGTTCGCCGAGGGGCGGATGATCTTGCCGTCGATGCGCTGCTCGATGATGTGCGCGCTCCAGCCGGCGGTGCGCGCGATGACGAACAGCGGCGTGAACATGTCGGTGGGCACGCCCATCATGTGGTAGCTCACCGCGCTGAACCAGTCGAGGTTGGGGAACATTTTCTTGATGTCCCACATCACGGTTTCGAGCCGCTCGGCGATGTCGAACATCTTCATGTTCTGGTGTTCGGCCGACAGGTCCCTGGCGACCTGCTTGATCACCTTGTTGCGCGGGTCGGACACCGTGTACACCGGGTGGCCGAAACCGATCACGACTTCCTTGCGTTCCACGCGCGCCTTGATGTCGGCCTCGGCTTCATCGGCGTTGTCGTAGCGCTTCTGGATCTCGAAGGCGACCTCGTTGGCGCCGCCGTGCTTGGGGCCGCGCAGCGCGCCGATGCCGCCGCAGATCGCCGAGTACATGTCCGAACCGGTGCCGGCCACCACGCGCGAGGTGAAGGTGCTGGCGTTGAACTCGTGCTCGGCATACAGGATCAGCGAGGTGTGCATCGCCTTGACCCAGGACTCGCGCGGTTTTTCCTGATGCAGCAGGTGCAGGAAGTGGCCGCCAATGGAGTCGTCGTCGGTCTCGACGTCGATGATGTTGCCGTTGTAGGCGTAGTGGTACCAGTACAGCAGCATGGAGCCCAGGCAGGCCATCAGCTTGTCGGCGATGTCGCGCGCGCCCGGGTGGTTGTGGTCGTCCTTCTCCGGCTTGACGCAGCCGAGCACCGAGACACCGGTGCGCATCACGTCCATCGGGTGTGAAGACGGCGGCAACTGCTCCAGCGCGGTCTTGACCGCCGCGGGCAGGCCGCGCAGGGACTTGAGCTTGCCCTTGTAGAACGCCAGTTCCGCCGCAGTCGGCAGCTTGCCATGCACCAGCAGGTAGGCGATCTCCTCGAATTCGCAGGTGGTGGCGACGTCGAGAATGTCGTAGCCGCGGTAATGAAGATCATTGCCGGTGCGACCGACCGTGCACAGCGCCGTGTTGCCGGCGGCGGTGCCGGACAGGGCGACGGATTTCTTGGGCTTGAAGCCGGGGGCGGATGCGGTGGATTCGCTCATGCTTTCTCCTGGGTAGGGCGGGACGTGCCCGCCGTCGATGATCGGCGGCCTCAGGCCGCCCTACTTCTTCTTTGCAGCAAACAGCGCGTCGAGCCGGTTTTCGAATGCGTGATAACCGATGCGGTCATAGAGTTCGGCGCGCGTCTGCATCTGATCGATCACGTCTTTCTGGTGACCGTTTTCGCGAATCGAAGTGTAGACCGCCTCGGCCGCCTTGTTGGCGGCGCGGAACGCACTCAGCGGGTAGAGCTGGATGCCGACGCCGACACCGGCCAGTTCCTCGCGCGTGAACAGCGGCGTGGCGCCGAACTCGGTGATGTTGGCCAGCACCGGCACCTTCAGCGCATCGACGAAACGCTTGAACGTGGGCAGGTCGTAGGCGGCCTCCGCGAAGATGGCATCGGCCCCGGCCTCGACACAGGCAATCGACCGCTCGATGGCCGCGTCCACCCCTTCGGCCTGGATGGCATCGGTGCGCGCGATCAGGAAGAAGTCCGGATCGGTCCTGGCATCGGCTGCGGCCCTGACGCGGTCCACCATTTCGGCCTGGGTGACGATCTCCTTGCCGGGACGATGGCCGCAACGCTTGGCGCCGACCTGATCTTCGATGTGGCAGGCGGCGGCACCGGCCTTGATCAGGCTCTTGATGGTGCGCTCGATGTTGAACGCGCTGGGCCCGAATCCGGTGTCGATGTCCACCAGCAGCGGCAGATCGCAGACGTCGGTGATGCGCCGGGTATCGACGAGCACGTCATCCAGGGTGTTGATGCCCAGGTCCGGCAGCCCCAGCGAACCGGCCGCCACGCCGCCGCCTGACAGATAGATCGCCTTGTATCCGGCGCGCCGGGCCAGCAGGGCATGGTTGGCGTTGATGGCGCCGATCACCTGCAGGGGCTTTTCGGCGGCAAGGGCGGCGCGGAAACGCGCACCAGCGGAGGCGGGGCTGCTCATCGGGGTTTTCTCCTGGAAGGCGGGTGAGCGCCGGATGCCATTGCGCGCGCCCATTGTGGACCCTCACTGTGGCAGTTGAGGATGGATTGATCAATCTTGATTATATGAGTCAATATATCTGCCATGCAGACTCCTACCCGCGCCGGCGACTACATCAGCGCACCCGAGGCCTCGCGCCGCCTGGGCGTGAGTCTGGCCACCCTGTATGCCTATGTCAGCCGCGGGCTGGTGCACTCGCGCGCGGCCAGCGAACCGCGCCGGCGCCTGTATCGCACGCAGGACATCGAGCGGCTGATCGAGCGTCGCGATGCCGGTCGCAGCGCCGCCCAGGGCGCGGCCCACAGTCTGGCCTGGGGACTGCCGGTGCTCGAAACGCGGGTCTCCCTGATCCGCCCGGAGGGCCACTACTACCGCGGCCAGGCCGTGTCCGGACTGGTCGCGGCCGGCCACTCGCTCGAAACGGTGGCCCGCCTGCTGTGGGATTGCGGTGAGCACGACCCCTTCGCGCTGCCGCCCCCGGCCGCGTGGCCACTGACGGTCCGCACCCTGACCCGGGACCGCAGCCTGCCGGCGCTCGAACGCACCGGCGCCGCACTGCCCTTGCTGGCGTTGAGCTCGGTGCGTGACCTGTCGCCCGACCCGCGCCGGCGGCGCGAGAGCGCCGCCAACCTGCTGAGACAGACCACCGCCCTGCTGGCCGGCGTGGCCCCGGATCACCGGCCCGCACACGAGGTGCTGGCACAGGCCTGGCGCCCCGGGGATGCGCACCTGGCGGAACTGGTGCGCACCGCGTTGCTGCTGTGCGCCGACCACGAACTCAACGCCTCGGCCTTCGCCGCCCGCGTGGTGGCCTCCACCGGCGCCAGCCTGCATGGAGCCGTCGCCGCCGGTCTGGCCGCCCTGAGCGGCCCTGCGCACGGCGGCGCCACCGCCCGTGCCTACGGATTCATCCAGGACGCGCAGAGCGCCGAGTCCCCGCAGCGGCACGTGATCGCCTGCCTGCAGCGCGGCGAACACCTGCCCACGTTCGGCCACCCGCTGTATCCGTCCGGCGATCCGCGCGCACGACTGCTGCTGAGCAAACTCGAGGCCGTGAACCCGCGTCCGCCAAGGCTGCCGCGTGTGATCGGGCTGCTCGAAGCCGCCGCCGAAGCCACCGGCCAGGCACCGAGCACCGACTTCGCGCTGGCCGCGCTGGCCGATGTCTACGAACTCGGCGCCGAGGGCGGCCTGATCCTGTTCGCCGCCGGTCGCGTCGCCGGCTGGCTCGCCCATGCACTGGAGCAGCAGGACGGAGGCGGCCTGATCCGTCCCCGCGCGAGCTATGTCGGACGCGCCCCCGATATCTCCGCGCCGGGCACACCACATCCCTGCGCCCGCCCAACCACCGAACCGGACTGATCCTTCGCGCGGCGGGTGGGCCAAGGGCCAAGGCCCCATCGGGGGGCGCCAGCACAGAGAACTCCGAACTCCCGGACACTTGCCGGCCTTCTCGCCTGCCAGCCGCCGGGCACCGCGAAGATCGCCGGCAGCGGCAACTGCAGGAATCCAGGCACCAGCGCCGGATTCCTGCCGCTGCCGGCTGAAGCAGGCCGAAGCAGGTCAACAAGGAGGGATTCCCCGCGCACGGCCCGAGCAGCGCCGGGGACACGGCACGAACATGCCGTGCGCGTGTAGGCTGGCCGACATGGACGCAAGCCTCCAGCCACAGACCGCGCCGCGCTGGCAGCGTGGCGACAGCAAGGCCAACGGCCTGCGCCTGCACTGGGAAGCGGTCGGCCCGGACCACGGTGAGCCGCTGATGCTGATCATGGGACTGGGCGGGCAGCTCATCGAGTGGCCGGATGCGCTGTGCATTGCTCTGGCGGCACGCGGGTTCCGGGTGATCCGCTTTGATAACCGCGACATCGGCCTGTCTGCCGACGCCGACCGCGGCGTGCGCTTCAACCTGCGCGCCGACTTCATCCGCATGCGGCTGGGCCTGAAGGCCGGGCCGGCCAATTACCGGCTCTACGACATGGCCCAGGACGTGGTGGAGCTGATGGACGCACTGGGGCTGGCCGGCGCGCACCTGGTCGGCCTGTCGATGGGCGGCATGATCGCCCAGCTCGCGGCGGCCACGTTCGCCCACCGCGTGCGTTCGCTGACCTCGATCATGTCCGGCACCAATCATCCATGGACGCGCCGGTCGCGGCTGGATCTGCTGCTGCGCATGTCCACGCCGCCGCCGGACCACTCGCGCGACACCATCGTTGCGCACAGCACCCGAACCATGCAGCTCATCGGCAGTCCGGGCTATCCGACGCCGGAGGCCGAGTTACGTGATTTCGCGGGTCGCGCCTTCGACCGCGCCTTCCGCCCAGGCGGCGAACTGCGCCAGATGCACGCCATCGTCGCCACGCCCTGCTTCGAGGACCGGCTGGGGCAGGTCACCGCACCGACCCAGGTCGTGCATGGCACCGACGATCCCCTGCTCTACCCCGCCTGCGGACGACGCAGCGCGCGCTTCATCCCCGGCGCGCGGCTGGAAATGATCGAGGGCATGGGCCACGACCTGCCCGATGCCCTGCTGCCCCGCATTGCCGAACTGATCGCCGCCAATGCGGCCAGGGCCTAAGCGCCCGTCCGCTCGACCAGCGCCTCGATCTCCTGCAGGCCCATCTCCAGATACTCCAGCAGCCGCAGCACCTGCGGCAAGGTGCGGCGACAGGCGATCAGGCCGAAGTCCAGCCCGTCGGCACGGCTGGTCAGGCTGATGTTGAGCGCCATGCCGTCGACCACCACCGACACCGGATACATCGCCTCGACCTCGCAGCCCTGCCAGTACAGCGTGGAGCGCTGTCCGGGGACGTTGGAGATGACCAGGTTGAACGCCAGCGATTGCGGCCGCTGCACGGCGAGCATGCGCATCAGCCCGGGCGCCATCAGGCCCACCGAATAGCCGAGAATCTCTGCGGGCTTCATGCGCAGGAAGCGCTGCTTGTTGTGGTCGACCGAACAGCGGATGAGCGCCAGCCGATCAGCGGGGTCCGGCAGATGCGTGCCGAGGTTCACCAGCATGAAGGCAATCTGGTTGCCCGACTCGCTGTGATCGCGTCGCGTCGACAACGGCACGCCGGCAATCAGCGGTCGTCCCGGCAGCGCGCCCAGACCCAGCAGGTACTGGCGCAGGGCGCTGGCGCACATCGCCAGCACCACGTCGTTGACGGTGCACCCTAGCGCCCGCGCCGCCCGCTTGGCACGCGTCTGGGAGTAGGTCTGCGCAAAGAACCGGCGCGAGGCACTGATCGGCTGGTTGAGGATGCAGCCGGGCGCGGCAGCGCCGGTCACCACGTCCGGGTGGCCGCTGCGTGACTCGTGCCAGGTCTGGCGCAGTTCGCGTGCGATCACCGGCAGGCTGTCGGCCCCGGCACGCACCCCGGAAGCCAGCCTGGCCAAGCGCCCGGCCGGCGCCGACAGCAGTCCGGTGGCGTGGCGGCGCCCGCGCGGCGGCAGCGCCCAGGTCGGCGGCAACACCTGCTCGGGGTCCGTGGACATCGACTTGAGCATCAGCCGGGCACCCGCCACGCCGTCGGCAACGGCATGGTGGACCTTGGAATAGGTGGCGATCCGCCCGCCTTCGAGGCCCTCGATCACGTACAGCCGCCACAGTGGATAGGCGCGGTCCAGGTGACTGGCGTGCATGCGCGACACCATCGCGAGCAGGTCGCGGATACGCCCGGGCTGCGGCAACGACAGATGCACCACGTGCTGATGGATATCGAACTCAGGGTCCTCGACCCAGTATCCGGCACCCAGGCGACGCTCCAGGCGCTGATTGAAGGGCGGTAACGGCACGCCGTAGGTGCACAGGCGCTCCACCATTTTCCTGGTGAAATCCTGCGGTGCATCCGGCGGCGGCCGAAGCACGGTCAGAAAAGCCACGTGCAGCGGCTGGTTGCGCTTTTCCAGGAACAGGAAGCCCGAATCCAGCGAGGTAAGACGTCTCATGTGCGTGGCCTGCTCCCATGCGCCGGAAAGTGAAGGTGTAAGAGAAACCCCGTCTCATTGTCGCGCGCCGTCCTGAACGCCGGCCAGTCGAAGCTGCATCTCCTCCCGGCACGGGCGCGCCGCAAAGCCGCCTGGAAACATGACAGTACCGTTTGTCGTGTGACAGCCGCTTGCGGTGACATCGCAAAAGTTTCGCTGCTAATTTCCGCCGCCCTTCACCAAACCTTCATTGGAGTGCAACCAGGACGTCATGGAAATGTGTTGGTCCGCGGACAGCGCCTGCGTCAATGGCCTGAGGCTGCACTGGGAGGAAACCGGCCCCGCACACGGCGAACCCCTGCTGATGGTCATGGGCCTGGGCGGCCAGCTCATCCACTGGCCGGACGGTCTGGCCGCGGACCTGGTCCGGCGCGGCTTTCGCGTGATTCGCTTCGACAACCGCGACGCTGGGCTGTCTTCAGAATCCAATCGCGGGGTCCGGTTCAATATGCTGCGCGACTGGCTGCGCTCACGCCTGGGCCAGATCGCACCCAGCAACTACACGCTCCATGACATGGCACACGACGCGATCGGCCTGCTCGACACCCTGGGCATTGGCAAGGCACACCTGCTGGGCGTCTCCATGGGCGGCATGGTCGCGCAGATCCTGGCCGGCAGCAGTCCGCACCGGGTCCGTAGCCTGACCTCGATCATGTCCAGCACCAATCACCCGCATCTGCCGACGGCGCGCTTCGACGTGCTGTGGCGCATGGCCGGAATCGGGTCCCGGCCACGGACCCGCGAACAGGTGATCCAGCGCTCCATGAGCATGCTCCGCCGGGTCGGCAGCCCCAGCTTTCCCACGCCGGTCGAACATCGTCGGGGCCTGGTCGGGCGCGCCTATGATCGCGCCTTCCGCCCCGCCGGCCACCTGCGTCAGGCCCATGCCATTATCGCCACCGGCAGCTTCGAGCACCTGCTGGGGCGGATCACCGCGCCGACCCAGATCATCCACGGCCTGTCAGATCCGCTGCTGCGTCCGGCCTGCGGCCGCCGCAGTGCCCAGCTGATCCGCGGCGCGCGTCTGGAATTGATCGAGGGCATGGGCCATGACTTCGCCCCTGCACTGATGCCGCGCTGGGCCGAACTGGCGAGCGCCAACGCCGGTCGCGCCTGAGAATCCCTGGCCGCTGGCAGCGATTGGGCGGCAGCGGCCGTCGGGCCGGGTCGCTGCGCCAGGTACGAGGCATCGCCGGATGCCAACCTGAATCGGACACCGCGTCCGTCGTTCCGTCGCCGCTCGTTCCGTCGTGGCTCGCCACAAGTGGCGCGGCAGACTCGGATCGTCCGGGAATGTTGACGCAGCTCACAGTTCGGCCGACCTTGGCAACCAGGTGTGGGGCACACTCGCGCCCGTCCATTGAAAGCTCGCGCCCCGAAGACCGATTGATCGGGTGTGGCGCGGCCGCAGGGCGCCGGGAGGCATCCGTCCGATGCCGCCACATCACGTTTCGACCGCCGACAGGAGAGGTTCAGTGGGGAGGGAGCATCCAGCCAGCGTGCCTGTTACCCGGCCGGTATCTCGCGATGCCAATACCGACCTGATGCGCGCAACCGGGATCACCCTGGTCCTGCTGCACCACCTTGCTCCCGTTTTCGAGCCGCTGCCGGGAACGTCGATGATCCTGCTCTGGATGGATCGCCTGGGCCTGTACGGCGTCGACATGTTCTTCGTGCTGTCCGGATGGCTGATCGGCGGGCTGTACTGGAAGGAACGGTCGCGCACGCAGAACGTCGACATGCCCCGCTTCTGGATACGTCGCTGGTTCAGGACCCTGCCACCGTATTTTGCGGCCATGATCGTCTTTTACGCCGCGGTCCATTTCCTCGATGGGGCCCCATTCGACTGGCGTTATCTGTTTTTCCTGCAGAACTACGACCCCAGGATCCCGTGGTTTGCCGCCAGCTGGTCACTGTGCATCGAGGAGCACTTCTACCTGGGGCTGCCGCTGGTGCTGCTGCTGTTGATCCGCACACGCCTTCCCATGATCTGGCTGCTGCTGGCATTGACGCTGATCAGTCCCCTGCTGCGTCTGACGGTCGATGCCGACGTCGTAACCGCCGCCTACGACGGGACTTTCGGCGCTCCAAGGACCTCGACGCACCTGCGCTTCGACGGTCTGGCGATCGGGGTGTTGCTTGCCTACCTGCACCGCTCCGGCCATGCGGCATGGCCGATTCTGAGCCGCCTGTCGAAAATCCTGATCTGGCCACTGCTGGCCGCAGTGCTCACCATTCCGACCTGGAACAGCGTCGCGACCTTCTACCTGGGCTATGCCCTGGTCAACGTCTTCTGTGGCTGCATGCTGCTGGCCCTAGCAACTTCCGCCCCGCTGGCCGTTGCCCGATGGCGCCTGACCTACTGGGTGGCGCTATGGTCCTACAGCATCTATCTGTCTCACACGATGATCATCCGCGGCTACGTCGAGGTGCTGACCGACAGACCGGCGCTCTGGCTGCCGACCGAGGCGCCGCTGCTGATCGCGCTGTGCCTGGTTGCCGGATTCTTCGGCTACATCCTGATCGAGCGTCCCTCCATGGTCCTGCGCGACCGCTATTTCCCCAAACATGCCTGAATCAACTGAAACCCCCTCCGGTCCTTTGCCGCACCTGCTGATTCTGGGCGCGACCTCCGACATCGCGCAGTCCCTGGCAGTGGCCTACGCCAGGCTCGGTCACGCACAGACGCTGGCGTCCCGTGATTGCCAGCGGCTGCAGCCTCTGGCCGACCGGCTCGTGCGGGAATTCGGGCATGCGGTGAACCTGGTGGAATTCGACGCGCTTCGATTCGATTCGCACGGCGACTTCTACCGCGGACTGCCTTCGGTCCCGGACATCGTGATCTGCGTGTTCGGTTACCTGGGCGACCACGACCGGGCCCTTGCGGATTTCGACGAATGTCGCCGCATCATCGAATCCAACTACGTCGGCGTGGTTTCGATTCTCAATGTCGTGGCCGAGGACATGCGGCGACGGCAGCGAGGAACGATCATCGGCGTCGGATCCGTGGCGGGTGATCGCGGGCGGCGTGCGAATTATCTCTACGGGAGCGCCAAGGCCGGAATGGCGGCCTATCTGTCCGGCCTTCGCCAGCGTCTGGTACGGGACGGCGTGCATGTCATGACGGTCAAACCGGGCTTTGTCCGCACGCGCATGACCGCAGGCCGGGACTTGCCGGCACGCCTGACCGCCGAGCCCGACCAGGTTGCCGCGGATATCGTGCGCGCGCAGCGGAAGGGCCGCGACGTGGTCTATACGCTGTGGATGTGGCGCTACGTGATGCTGATCATCCGCAGCCTCCCGGAAACCCTGTTCAAGCGCACCAATCTCTGACGACGACGGACGCGCTCCGTCTATTCCCGCGGGCTCACCGCGTTGGCGCTTCGGCCCTCACCCGGCGCCAGAACGAAGACGAAAACGCGGGATCGACGTGGGGCAGGAAGGCTCCGAGATTCGGAAAGAACTGCCCGAACGCCGCCGGACTGAGCCAGGCATCCTTGGCCGGATAGATCGCTCCGCCCGCCTCCCGGGTGATGGCTTCGAGCTGCCGCATCAGGCGCTCGGTGACGCCGCCCCGGTTCGGGAAGTCCAGGGCCAGTGTCGCGCCCGGCCGCGGGAACGACATCATGCCCAGCGAGGGGCGGTCGCCGAAGATCTTCAGGACGGCCAGAAAAGACCCCTGTCCGGAACGCTCGATCAGCCCCAGCATCTGACGCAGGGCCGGCTCGGACACGGCTGGCGGCACGACGCACTGAAACTGGTAGAACCCTGCAGGCCCGTACAGCCGGTTCCATTCCAGGATGCTGTCGAGCGGGTGGAAGAACGAAGGGTAGTCCCAGCGCGCATCCGACTGTTCGGCCGCCGGACGATGGAAGTAAAGCCAGTTGAAAACCTTGAGGACCAACCGGTTGATCGGACAGAAGGGCGGCGTGATCGGCACCCGAAAGTTTCGGCGCCCTGGAAGGGGCGCAGTGTCCGGCGCGTGATTGGCCTGCATGAACACGCCCCGGCCCTGACGCGGGCCGGCGGCGAGGCAGTCGAGCCAGGCGACGGTGTACTCCGAGTGCTCGTCGGCCGCTGCCGACAACGAGAAAAACTCGCTCAGGCCGTGGAAACGCTGACTGGAGCCCCGCAACCACCCACCCGCGACCCGCCGCAGCCGCAGGCGTGCGCTCAGGATCAGGCCGGTCAGGCCCAGACCACCGATCGTGGCGCGGAAAAGATCTGGGGCCGAGACCGGGCTGCAGCGCGTCACGCCGCCTTCCGAGCGCAGCAACTCCAGGCACTCGACGTGATGCCCGAAACTGCCGACGCGATGATGGTTCTTGCCGTGAACATCGTTGGCGATGGCCCCGCCGACCGTCACGAATGCAGTTCCGGGAGTGACCGCCAGCGCCCAACCCAGCGGAAGGCAGCGCTCGATGATGTGCGACAACAACACGCCGGCTTCCACGTCCAGCAGACCCTGGTCGGCGTCGAACCCGAGAATTCGGTTGCGCTGCTGCGTGCGAATCAGCGTGCCGCCCTCGTTCAGGCAGACATCGCCGTAGCTGCGGCCGTTTCCGAACGCCAGCACGGGGGAACCGGAGAACAGGCCGTCCTGGATCCGGTCGCGGTCGAGGTCGATCACGCGATCCGGGCTGACCACCGGCTGGCGCCCCCAGGACGTGGGCCGCTCGCTCACGAGGGCGACACCCTCAGCTGCTCTGGCGCCAGCGACGGTAGGCTTCCAGCATCATCGCTTCGTCGGTGTGCGCCGGCGTCCAGTCCAGCAGCTCGCGGGTCACGCGCGTGCTGATGACGTAATCGGCGTCCGCGATCTCGAACTGTTCCGGCACCAGCAGCGGCAGGTTGATGCGATCGAGAAAGCGCAACAGCAGCTTGAGGAGGCCTGCCGGGGTGGGGATCAGGATGGACCGGGACCCGGCACTGCGGATGATCGCCCCGAGCAGCGCGCGCACCGTGGGAGGATTGTCCGAACCCAGATTGAATTCGCCGTTGACGACGCCCTTTCGTGCTGAAGCCACGGCCGCGGAAGCGCAATCGAAGACCGAGATCATCTGGTAACGGTTGCGTCCGTTTCCGATCATGGGCACCGGCAGGCTCCAGCGAATCAGCTTGAACAGGCTTCCGAGGATGCCGACACGACCAGGCCCGACGATGATGCGCGGGCGGAAGATGGACACGCGCAGCCCGGCGTCCCGCCGCGCCATGCAGTAGTCCTCCAGCGCCCGCTTGCTGTCCGAGTACTCGCCGATGGGCACCCGGGGATGATCGTTTTCGAGTGGCCGGGGACGTTGCGCAAAACCGTAAACCATGTCGGTGCTGAACTGGATCAGCTGCTTGCAGCCGACCTTCTCCATGCGCTCGATGACATGGACCGCGCCGTGATAGTCCACGGAAAAAAAGTAGTCGTGCCGCTGCGCCCGCTTGACGATGGGATGCAGCATCGTCGCCGCGAGGTTGTAGACGATGTCGTCCGGCTCGATGTCGACCTGTTCGATCTGCTCGGGCCGGGTGATGTCGCAGTAGGTGTGTCGTGCGCGCTGGTAGATCGGAAGGTCGCTTTTGGCGATATCGCAGATCAGCACTTCCTCGCCGGCATCCAGCAGGATTTCGGCCGTATGCCGCCCGACGAAACCATCGCCCCCAAACAGAATGTGTTTCATGATTCAGCTTCGTCCGACAAAGAAAGTTCCGAGACAGATCAGTGCCACGCCCAACAGCCGGGAGGCGTTGATCATCTCGCCAAACCAAAGCGCCCCGAGGAACAGGACGATCACATACGAAATGGACAGAAACGGATAGGCGAAGCTCAGCTCGACGCGCGACAACACGAGCAAATGCAGTGCCATGCTGGCCACCATCACCATAAGCCCAACAATCACGAACGGATTCAGGGCGATGCTCGGCGCCATCTTGATCAGGCTGGCGCCGGCAAAATCGAAGCGGCCGATATTGATCATGCCCTGCTTGAGAAGCAGTTGCGACAGGGCGTTGGTCGACACGACGACCAGAATCAACGGTATGTGCTTTTCCACGGGTTCCCCATTCATTGACCACCAGCCTGGCTGCGGCGCTCCGGGTTTTACCCGCACGCGACGCCCCTGGCGATTCGATGTCGATCGTCCATCCCCTGTGCGCCTTCCCGCGCAGGCAAGCGCACCCCGATGCCGCCCCGACCGCGGCCGAGTTTGCGCCACGCGAGGTCTGCGCGGAACGATCACCGTGCCCCAACTGTGATGACGGCCACAGAATCTTGCGCAGGCTGCGCCAACAGCGCGCCTGCCCGCACTCAGATCCGGGTCAGCAGGTTTCCGGGCAGGTGGCCGGTGCCATTGAACGATACCAGCGCCGGGGTCCGCCCGCGGGAGAAAACCAGCTCGGTCACCGAGCCATTGTGGATGGCGTTCATGAACGGGCCGAGGCGGGCGTCGGGGAGGTCCAGCACGATGGCCAGCAGGGCCGCGATGACGCCGCCCGAGGTCACCGCCAGCACGGTCTGGCCGGAGTCCGGCTCGACGGTGGCCCGTCGCAGCCACTGCGCCACGCCGTGACGAAACCGGGCCACCGGCGGCACCCCGTCGATCACGGTGCGATTTTCGGCCCAGGCGTCGATCTCGGCGGCGTAGCGACGCGCCGACTCGGCGCCGCTCAACGCCCCTTCGCCACGCAGCCTGACGCCCTGACGGGTCTCGGCCGCGGCCAGGATCTGCTGGCCTTCGGCGAACTCGTCGAGCGCGGCCTCGGTGGCCTCGGGGGGTGTCAGCCCCAGCGGCGCCAGCGCCAGTTCGGCGGTCACGCGGTGACGCTGGCGCGGGCCCAGCCAGACACGGGTGGGTCGCAGCCCGCGCCCGGCGAAGTGGCGCCCGGCGACGAGCGCCTGCTGGCGGCCGCGCTCGGAGATGCTGTCGTAATGATCGGCGCCGAAGGCCGCCTGGCCGTGGCGCAGCAGAATCAGGCTGCTCATCGGGAGACTCGCGGATTCATCGCGTGGGGCCAACGCACTGTCGCCGCCGGCCCGTGCAGGTTAGGGTGGATGATTGTCCGGTATCCGACTGCGCAACGCTCGACCCGCCCCATGTCCAAGCTGCTTCCCACCCTGCTCTGTGCCGCCGTCCTGGCCGCCGCACAGCCCTTGTCCGCCACGGGCGCAGCGCCGCCCGACCGCTCGGCGCTGGTCGCCTTTGGTGCGGTGGCGCCCGAGATCAAGGGCCTGGTGCTCAACGGCGAGCGCGGCATGAAGCTGACCGGGTTCCGTGGCCGCGTGGTGGTGGTGGACTTCTGGGCCACCTGGTGCGGACCTTGCCTGCAGGCGATGCCGGAGCTCGACCGTCTGCGCACGGAACTGGCCGATCTGGGTTGGGGTGATCGCTTCGAGGTGGTGGGCGTCAGCGTCGACAGCGACATCCCGCGGGCGCGCCAGTTTCTGGAGCGGGTCGGCATCGGCTATCCGGTGTTCGGTGACCCGCTGAGCATCGTCATGAAACAGTGGGGCCCCTGGAAGCTGCCGGCAACGTTCCTGCTCGACGCCGACGGCAGGGTGCAGATGATCTGGCTTGGTTATGCCGACTACTTCGGCGCCGATATCAAGGCCAAGGCGCTGGAGCAGCTGCGTCGGCTCGACGCGCCGTCCGCGCCCCCCTGAGCCGGATCCTCTCACCAGCGCAGCAGCGCCGATCCCCAGGTCATGCCGCCGCCGACCGCCTCGAGCATGACCAGATGCCCCGGCTGGACGCGACCGTCGCGCACCGCCAGATCCAGCGCCAGCGGAACCGATGCGGCCGAGGTATTGCCCTGGTGTTCCAGCGTGGTCACCACGCGCTCGGGGGGCATGCCCAGCTTCTGCGCCGTGGCCATGATGATGCGGATGTTGGCCTGGTGCGGCACCAGCCAGTCGATGTCGCTGCCCCGGATGCCGTTGTGTTCCAAGGTTTCGCGGCACACCTGGTCGAGCACGCGCACGGCGAAGCGGAATACCGCCTGGCCGTCCATCTGCACGAACGGCGAGCCCTGCTGTTCGCCGCCGTGGACGCTGCCCGGCACGCACAGGATGTCGGCCTGATCGCCCTCGGCATGCAGGTGTGTGGACAGGATGCCGGGGGTTTCCGAGCCCTTGAGCACCACGGCACCGGCGCCGTCTCCGAACAGCACGCAAGTGCGCCGGTCGGACCAGTCCAGCAGCCGCGAGAACACCTCTGCGCCGACCACCAGGGCGCACTTGTGCTGGCCGCTGGCGACGAACTTGTCGGCCACTGCCAGGGCATAGACGAACCCGGTGCAGACCGCCTGCACGTCAAATGCCGCGCCGCGCTTGATGCCGAGCTTGCGCTGGAGAATGCACGCGGTGGACGGAAATACGATGTCCGGCGTGGTGGTGGCCACCACGATCAGATCGATGTCGGCGGCGCTGACACCGGCCATTGCCATCGCCTGGAGCGAAGCCTGCGCGGCGAGGTCGGAAGTGCGCTCGTCGTCGGCCGCGACACGGCGGCTGCGGATGCCGGTGCGCTGGAACACCCACTCGTCACTGGTCTCGATGCGCAGTTCGAGCTCCTGATTGGTGACGATCCGCTTGGGCAGGTAGCTGCCGGTGCCGACGATTCGGGAGTAGGTCATGTCTGAGGTCAAGGGTGTGTCCGGACCGAAGTGGGCGTTTCGTCCGGGGAAGGCCCTATAGTGTCTGCGATCCGCCTTCCGGGGACCACCGAATGGGTCTGCGACTTCTCGCCGCGGGACTGGGGCTGGGGCTGGGGCTGCCGATGGCCAGCAGCCTTGCACAGGCCGCCGATGTGCCGTCCGGCGCAATCCGGATTCACGCCGATCAACTTGCCTGGACACCGGCGCCGCCCTCGCTGCCGGCAGGCGCTGAAGTCGCCCTGCTCGAAGGCGATCCGCGCGGCCCCGGCCTGTTCACCCTGCGCATCCGGGTGCCGGCGGGCGCCCGCCTGATGCCGCACACCCACCCCCGA
>JAJFJX010000243.1 GCA_021773655.1 Panacagrimonas sp. | reverse complement strand
GGTTTCGGAAGGCATCGGCAAGGCGCTCGGCGCGGTCAACATTTCCTCCCGGGACGATGTCCAGCGGATGGCGACGCAGTTGGCCTCCGTCGAGGACGTGATGGCGCAGCTCCAGGTCGAGGTGCGCCAACTGCGCGTGGCGCTGGCGGCGGGCAAGAGCGCCTCCACGGCGCAGCCGGATGAAGCACCAAGGGCGCCGATCAAGCGCACGCGCCAGCCGCCGCCGCCGCCGGTGAAGAGTTAGCCCATGGCCCGTCCCATCGAAGCCATCGCCAACATCGAAAGCAAGGTCCGGGAAACGGTCGAGCGCGCGATTCTGCGCAATTCGGTCGAGCTGCATCTGCCGGACTACGAACCGGACAACGTTGCCACGTCGCCCAAGGAAGTGGTGCACGCGCGCGGTACGATGCGCCTGTTCCGCTACCTGCCGATGACCGACGATGTCTACCGCGTCCCGCTGGTGATCACCATGCCGCTGTTCGGCCGGCCGGACATCCTGGACCTGATCAAGGGCCAGAGCCTGGTCGAATACCTGCTGCTGTGCGGCTACGACGTGTTCCTGATCGACTGGGGCCGACCGCGCCGTGAACATGCGAGCATCGGTTTCGCCGATTACGTCGACGACCTCATCCCCGACTGCATGCGCGTCATGTGCGAGATCACGGGCGAGAAAGAGGTAACCAGCTTTGGGTACTGCTCGGGCGGCCTGCTGGCGATGATGCACGCCGCACGCCACCCCAAGGGGCCGGTTCGCAATCTCGCGGTGGCGGCAGTGCCGATCAATTCCGACGGCATGCCCATTTCCCGTGCCTGGACCGACCCCCGATACTTCGACCTGGAGCGGCTCCTGCAGATAACGGGCAACCTGCCGTCCTCGCTGCTCGACGCCTCTTTCCAGGTCGCCAAGCCGCTGGCCAAGACCAGCAACCGCATTGCCATGCTGAAGAAGGCTGACGATCACACCTTCGTCAAGGCCTACCTGCAGATGGAGCGCTGGGCAGGCGACCAGATCGCCCTGACCGGTAACACCGCGCGCCAGTTGATCAACGACATCTTCCAGAACAACCTGCTGTTCAAGGGCGAGATGATGATCGCCGGACGGCGCGTCGATCTGCGTAAGATCAAGGTGCCGTTCCTGCACTGCACCGCCCAGCACGATTACCTGGTGCCCAAAGCCGCGTCTCAGGATGTCATCAATGCGGTCGGCAGCAAGGACAGGACCGCGATCGAGGTCAAGGGCGGTCACGTCAGCCTGCTCGCCGGCCCCGGCGCGCTGTACCGTCTGTGGCCCAAGCTCGATGCCTGGCTGTCGGTGCGTTCGGTCTAGCCGCTGCTGGCACCCGGCATCGGCCACGGTTCACAGACCTACTTCCCATTCAATTCGGTACGTCCATGAAGAATTCCATCAGCATAAAAGGCTTTCCGAAGTCTCGTGTGGTGCAACAGCGCAGGCTCGAATTCCGACTCATGGGAGCGGACGACGGCCCGCTCGTCCTGAGCTTCGCCCGCGCGTTGCCCGCCCACGACCTGCTGTTCCTGCTGCGCGACATTACCCAGGAGCATAATGTCGACCGATGGCTGCAGGATGTCCGAGACGGCACCAACTGCACGGTCCTGGCGCTTGAGGGCGACACGGTGATCGGTTATGGCAGCCTGATCCGCAGTCAGCAGGACTGGTCGCAGCACGTTGCTGAGATCCGCGTCCTGACCGCCGCCTCCGCGCGCGGCCTGGGGCTTGGACAGCTGCTGACGCGCGAGGCGTTCCAGATTGCCCTTGAGATGGGCGTCGAAAAGATCAGCGCGCGCATGACCCTGGACCAGGCCGGCGCGCGTCGCGTATTCGAAGGGATGGGTTTCCGTCCGGAAGCGGTGCTGCACGACGAGGTCAAGGACAAGTCCGGCAACAAGCACGATCTGCTGGTCATGGCCAACGACGTACCGGCCTTTCTCGCGCGCATGGAGCAGCACGGCGTTCCGGGCTGAGCGGCACAACCGGGCGAGGGAATCACTCAGCGAGCTGCACGGGCGTGATCGCTGAACGGAGCGTCGACCCATCATCACGGCCTGCCGGATGGCGGTTGATGTCCGAGCGGATAGGCGTCGCCTGACGGCGGTACGCTGAGTTACGAATTAGCGCTTTATCAGACAGAAGAACGACGAGGAGACCGCTGCCCATGGATGCAAGCACGCCTTACTTCACCGAAGAGCAGGACATGCTGCGCGACTCTCTGCGCCGCTTCATCGAGCAGGAAGTGGTGCCGCACGCCGCGGCCTGGGAAGACGAGGGCATGGTACCGCGTGAGATCCTGCGCAAAATGGGTGCGCAGGGCTTCCTGGGAATCCGCGCGGCGGAGGAACATGGCGGCAGCGCCATGAATACGCTGGGCAGCGTGATCCTTGCTGAGGAACTGGGCCGCTCGGGCTTCGGCGGATTTGCGGTGACGGTGCTGGTCCACACCGACATGGCCTCGCCGCACCTGCGTCACGCCGGTACTCCCGAGCAGCTTGCACGGCTGATGCCCGCGCTGGTTTCGGGAGAGAAAATATCGGCGGTCGCAATGACTGAATCCGATGCCGGCTCAGACCTCGCCAGCATGCGCACGACGGCCCGGCGCGACGGCGATCACTACGTGCTCAACGGCAGCAAGATGTTCATCACCAACGGCGTGCACGGCGACGTTTACTTCGTCGCGGCAAAGACCGGTGAGCCCGGGCGCAATCACAATATCTCCATGTTCATTCTGGAAAAGGGCATGCCGGGTTTCGGTGTGGCCCGGCCCCTGAAGAAACAGGGCTGGCTGTCATCCGATACCGCCGAACTGGTATTCGAGGACTGCCGCGTGCCGGTGGCCAACCTGCTGGGTCAGGAGAACCGCGGCTTCTACGCGCTGGTGAAAAACCTCCAGAACGAACGCACGGTGCTGGGCGCACAGGCGATGGGCGAGGCCTCCAAAGCGCTCGAGATCACCATTGAATACGTCAAGCAGCGCAAGGCCTTTGGCACCTCACTGTGGAACAAGCAGGCGATCCGTCATCGGCTGTCCATGCTCTCTGCGCGGGTCGAATCAGCACGCCAGTTCGTCTACGGGACAGCCTGGCGCGATTCGCAGGGGCAGTCGCTGACCAAGGAAGTGTCGATGATCAAGGCGCTGTGCGGCGAACTGGTGAACGAGGTGATGTACGACTGCCTCCAGTTCCACGGTGGCTCGGGCTACATCCGCGAATCGGCCATCGAGCGCATGGCGCGCGATGCGCGCATCCAGTCCATTGGCGGCGGCGCAACCGAGGTTATGCTCGACGAGATCGCCAAGCGGCTGTGAGAACCCGCAGCAAGCGGGCGAATAGGACAAGGTCTTGAGGAGGATCGATGCCAATGAACGCAATGGATCAGGAAAGCCCGGCGACCGTTGACGGTGCCGCGGATGGCGAATTCGATGTGGTCATCGTGGGCGCCGGATTTTCAGGCGTCTATCAGCTTCATCGCCTGAGAAAGCTCGGACTCTCGGTGCGGCTGGTGGAAGCCGGCTCCGATCTGGGCGGCATCTGGCACTGGAACTGCTATCCGGGCGCCCGCGTCGATACGCATGTCCCCTTGTACGAATTCTCCGCCGAAGAGCTGTGGCGCGACTGGAACTGGTCTGAGCTGTTCCCGGCCTGGGACGAACTGCGGCGGTACTTCGACCACGTCGACAGCAAGTGGAACCTGCGCAAGGACATCCGCTTCAACACGCGGGTGCAGGCAGCGACGTTCGACGAGAAAAAGGGCAAATGGAAGCTGCAGACCAGCCAGGGCACTCCGCTGGAATGCCGGTTTGTCGTGTTCTGTACCGGCTTCGGCTCCAAGCCCTACATCCCGCCCATGGAGGGCCTGGACAGTTTCAAGGGCCCGAAACATCACACCGCACTCTGGCCGCAGGGTGGCCTGGACTTCACCGGCAAGCGCGTTGGCGTGATCGGCA
>JAJFJX010000242.1 GCA_021773655.1 Panacagrimonas sp. | reverse complement strand
GTGTCGGTGAACAGCACGCCCAGATCCAGGCTCAACCCGAAACCGCGCGCGCCGCTGGTGCCGCCCCAGCCGATGCCCAGGTAGGGCGCGCCGCTGCCGAGATCCAGATCGCCCAGGAGCTGGACGTCTCCGGTGTAGGTGCGGCCGCCGATGTCGTAGTCGTCGCGGCCCTGGGCTTCGAGTTCCAGTTCGGGCGTTCCGGTGTAGTAGCCGGCGGAAATCCGGAAGCCGCCGGCGAAGGGGCGCACGTCGAGCATCAGCCGGCCGGAGGAGAATTTCAGGTCGGCGTCGTAGTCGATGCCGTCCTCCTCCCGATCCAGCGACAGCCCGCCGAAGTCATAACCGGCGCGTACGTCCAGGTAGGGCGTCAGCCCTAGGACGTAGTCCACGCCGATGCCGCCGGTGCCCAGGCTCAGGCCGAGGCCGCCTGCCGGCTGCGCCTTTTCGGCGGCAACAGCCGGCAGCGCTGCGCCGACTGACAGCAGCAATGCGAGTGCCAGGGGCCATCGGATCGGGTTCAACATGGGCTTTGCTCGGGTTTGGGGGGCGGCGTTGTCCGGTCGCCGGGCGCAGATGTAGCACAATGCGCGGCCTTGTCCGATGACCTTCGACCGTGGCCGAATCCCTGCCGGTGCTGCGCCTCAATCCCAATGCCGAGCGACGTCTGCGCGTGGGCCACGCCTGGGTGTTCAGCAACGAGGTCGACACGGCGCGCTCGCCGCTCAAGGACCTGGCACCGGGACAGCTGGTGAACGTGCTCGACGCGCGCGGCCGCGGCGTGGGCACTGCCTACGTCAACCCCGCCAGCCTGATCGCGGCGCGCCTGCTGAGCCGGCACGCCGACGCGGTGATCGACCTGGACTGGGTCAATCGACGGCTGCAGGCGGCCCTGGACCTGCGTCAGGCGCTGTATGCAGAACCCTACTATCGCCTGGTGCACGGCGAGTCCGACGGCCTGCCGGGTCTGGTGGTGGACCGTTACGACGACGTGCTGGTGGTGCAGGTCGGTACCGCCGGCATGGACCGTCTGCAGACGCTGGTGATCGACGCCCTGCAGGGTCTGCTGCGGCCGCGCGGAATCCTGCTGCGCAACGACGGCGCGGCGCGCGAGCTGGAGAAGCTGCCGCGTTTGGTCGACGTCATCGGCGAGGTGCCGGAACAGGTCGGGGTGCTCGAATCCGGGCAGCGCTTCGCCGTGCCGGTCCGCACCGGGCAGAAGACCGGCTGGTTCTATGATCAGCGCGACAACCGTGACCGGCTGGCGCGCTATGCCCGCGGACGGCGCGTGCTGGACGTGTTCTCCTACGTCGGCGCCTGGTCAGTGCGGGCACTGGCCCAGGGCGCGACCAGCGCCACCTGCATCGACAGCTCGCAGCCGGCGCTGGATCTGGCGCAGCACAATGCGCAAGCCAATGGGGTGACGCTGGAGGCGCGGCGCGGCGATGCGCTGGAGCAGTTGCGTCAGTTGCGCGAGGAGGGTCGCGGATTCGACCTGGTGGTGGTCGATCCGCCGGCGCTGATCAAGCGCAAGAAGGACTTCAACGCCGGGCTGGAGCATTACGCCGCCCTCAATCGCGCCGCGCTGCAGCTGCTGGGCCCGGGCGGCATCCTGGTGACCTGCTCCTGTTCCTTCCATCTGCCGGCCGAAGACCTGCAGCGGGTGCTGCTGCGCGAGGTGCGCCACGCGCGCGGCCGCCTGCAGATCCTGGAGCAGGGCGGACAGGGACCCGATCATCCGGTGCATCCGGCCATTCCCGAAACCCGCTATCTCAAGGCGTTCTACTGCCGTCTGAGCTGAGCCCCACCTTCCGGTTGCGCGTCCCCATGCTTGTCCATCCCGACTTCGATCCCGTTGCGCTGAACCTCGGTCCGGTGCAGATCCACTGGTACGGGCTGATGTATCTGATCGCCTTCTACGGCTGCTGGTGGCTGGCGATCCAACGCGGCAAGGCGCGGCACTGGGACCTGCCGGCGGCGAGCGTGTCCGACCTGCTGTTCTTTGCGGCACTGGGCGTGATCCTGGGCGGACGCGTCGGCTACACGCTGTTCTACAACCTGCCGGGGTTTCTGGCCGACCCGATCGAGATATTCCGGATCTGGAAGGGCGGCATGTCGTTTCATGGCGGCCTGCTGGGGGTGGTGGCGGGGGTCTGGTGGTTCGCCCGCAGCCGCCGGCTGGCGTTCTTCCACGTCATGGATTTCGTGGCGATCGTCGTGCCGTTCGGCCTGCTGATGGGCCGCATCGGCAATTTCATCAACTCCGAACTATGGGGCGCGCCGTCTTCGCTGCCGTGGGCGATGGTGTTTCCCAACGATCCCCAATCCCTGCCGCGCCATCCGAGCATGCTCTACGAGGCCTTCCTGGAAGGCGTGGTGATGCTGGCGGTGCTGTGGTGGTACTCGGCGCGCCCGCGGCCGTCGATGAGCGTAGCCGGACTGTTCATGCTCCTGTATGGCGTGTTCCGCTCGCTGGTGGAACTGGTGCGCGTGCCGGACGCCCACATCGGTTATCTGGCCTGGGACTGGCTGACCATGGGGCAGGTGCTGAGCCTGCCGATGATCCTGGGTGGTGCCGCGCTGATCCTGCTCGGCCATCGGCGCGCCGCCCGC
>JAJFJX010000241.1 GCA_021773655.1 Panacagrimonas sp. | reverse complement strand
TGCACGCGCTCAACCCGCGCCTGGTGATGTGCTCGATCTCGGCTTTCGGGCAGTCCGGCAGCTTTTCCCATCTGCCGGGATACGACTACATCGCACAGGCTTATTCCGGATTTACCGGCCTGACCGGTGAGGAGGGAGGTTCTCCCTACTTTCCCCAGGTGGCCTTCGGCGATGCCGCCACGGGCGTCTACGCCTTCGCAGCGGTGGTGGCGGCGCTGCTGCACCGGGAACGGGGCGGACCGGCACAGTACCTCGACATATCGCTGTTTGACGTGTACGTCTCCACCCACGAGCTGGGCGTCCAGATGTCGAGTGCGAGCAAGGGCGAAATGGCGCCGCGCCGCACCGGGCGTCAGCATTTTTCGGTGGCGCCGCTTGGCATCTTCAAGGGTGCGCAGGGATACCTTGTAATCGTCGGGCTGGGCAAGCAATGGGCACAACTGTGCCGCGCGATCGGCCGCCCGGAGTTGATCGACGACCCGCGTTTTGTCGATAACACGGCCCGTATCGCCAATATCACCGACATGGTGGACGTGATCGAAGGCTGGCTCAAAGCGGTAAATGACGACGCCCAGGCCATCCGGCGACTGGAAGCCGAGCGTGTCCCCATTGCGCCGGTGCTTTCAGTGGAAGAGATGATGAAACTTCCGCACGCGCGGGCCCGGCGCACTGTCCGCACGATCTGCGACCGCTCGCTCGGCGAGTTCGATATCCCCGGCATGCCGCTGCGCTTCTCGGCCTTTCCCGAGGACCTCACGCTGGACGCACCTTTCCTGGGCGAACACAACACCGAGGTACTGAGCAGCGTGCTCGGCTACGAGGCCGCGCACATCGATGCCCTTGGGGCGCAGGGTGTGCTCCAGCAACGCCTCGTGTGAACTCCCTGATCGAGCGTTTCGAGGTGAAAGCATTCGTTCCCACACTCGTGGGCGTCATCCTTCTTTTCCTCGCTCCATTGGCGACCGCTGCGGATCCCGAGCCATTCACCGATCAGCGCTTCAGCGAATTGACGAGTGCGGGAAAAAATGTAGTGCTGAATGTGCATGCCACTTGGTGCCCCACCTGCAAGCGGCAGCAACCAGTGTTACTGAAACAAATGCAGGAGTCGCGCTTCAAGGATTTTCAGATCCTCATTATCGACTGGGATACACAAGGCAAGTTGCGAAGACGTTTCAATCTGATCATCCCGAGCACCTTGGTTGTGTTCAAGGGTCCAATCGAAACGGGTCGCGAGGTTGGCCTCCTCGAACCCGAAAAAATCGCGGCATTGCTCGACACTGCCCTCAAGTAACACTGCCGAGGCTCTGCGTCGAAGACGGTCGTCGACACATGTTGATGCAGTGCGGGAAGACTCCAATCCCACCGCCTTGGGGTTATCCAGCTACACCGCTGTATGTTTGGGCGGTGAGCCCTATCGGAGCGCTCGTCAGACATCGCTCGGAATGTGTGTCCTGCTTGGTGAGTAATTCGCGCGGGTCTGACCGTAGATTCTGGTTGGAGGTGTTTCAAGTCGAGCCACGGTTTGCCTGCCTGAACGTAATGCCTCGGAGTTCGTTGCCTACGTGGGAGTTCACATTCCCAAAACAGGGTAGGCCGACGCTGGAAGTGAATGGCCAACGAGCGGACGCTCTTCGAGCTCTTTGTCGAGGACGCTTCCAATCGGGACGCCACATTAGTCGTCCATCGTCCAGGTCAAGCCGAACTGGGACTGCCAGACACTCAGGTGCGATTCGATGACTTGGTCCTGCGGGTCGGGTCCGGCCTCGAATCCGACAAGAGTGTCGCCAAGGACCTGAAGGCTCACACTGCTGAGGGCATTCGGGCTGCGCACCTTGTTGGGCAGTGCACTGATCAGCGCCCAACTGAAGGTCAGTTTCGGGCTCAGCGCCCAGGACAGTCCCACGCTGGCATGCTGGTCGGTCACGGCCGGCGCGAACGCGGCGGAGAGGGTCTGATCATCGCCAACGGGATTGCCTCCGAAGCTGAATCCTGCCCGCAATGTCAGGCGGCCAAAACCGGCCTGATACCCGAACTTGTAGACCGTGATGTTCTCCCATCCAAAGCCAGGTCCGTCGGGGCCACCGAGGCAGGCGTCCAGGAACGGTGGCGAGGGAAGCGAGCGTGCCAGCAGGCGCGGAACGAAACACCCGTTCGTAAACCGTTGCGGTTCGACTCCGTTGCCCAGGGGCTTGATGTCGGCGTAACGGATGTGCTCCACGTCCAGGAGCAGACGGTGTCCCGGCGCGAGATGAATCTGCAGCCCAAGGTCGTAGATCGGTGCGAAGTCCAGGGATCCACCGATGATGACGCCCCGGTAGCGGTCGAAATCCGAAGAGTAGAGACGGGACTGATACGCCAGGCCGAGCCCGATCCCGGGCGTGATCTGCCACAGCAGGCCCAGCCGCAGCCCGCCCCCGTAGGAGAAATCGCTCTTGTTGTCGGTGTTCTGGTCCGGATAGTTGGAAAAATCCGAGAAAGCGCCAATACCCCGAATGTTGACCCGCTGAAAAGCAAAGACCGGTGCCAGCCCGAAAGCGAGATCAGGGTGGACCCGGTACGCCCAGTGGGCCGAAACCAGAATCTGCGTCAGATCCACTCCCAGGGCGGGGCCGGAGCGGCCGCAGAAACCTGCGGCGTCGATGGTTCCCGCAACCGGCTCACCGCCGCCAAAGTCTCCGTCACAACGCGCCTCGAAAAGCGGAATGCCTCTTGCAAGGGAGGCCGTGTTGCCGCGTGAAAGTGCCTTCAGGCCCGCTGCCGTCACCCCGAGACCCCAGGCGTGCCGATCACTCAGCCGCCAGTTCCTGGCGAACGCCGGAGCCGGAAACACTCCCATCACCGAGGTATTGCGCCCCGGCGCGACTTCGAACAGCCCAATCCTGGATCCCGGCCCCACTGACCCGGCCTCGTAACCGCCCACCGGCACCACGATGCCGAGATCAGCCGTCATCCCGTCGCCGAGCCAGGCGCCGGCAGCCGGGTTGCGCAGCGTGGCGGCAGCGTCTTGCGCCATCGCGGTCCCCGCACCGGCCATGCCCAGCTGCGTGGTGCCGTTTCCCGGAGAGACCATGCCATTGGCGGCCCGGACGGAGCCCGAGTGCAAGCTGGCGAGCATGACCAGCACGCCAATCGCGAGGACACGGCCGATGCCGATTCGTGCCAGATCCGCCCGCCCCGCCCGGTTCACCCGCCTCTGTTCTGCACCCGGGCCGCCTGGACCTGAGAGGACATCCAGTGCGCGTCGGCTAACCAGGCCAGACAAGCGGTGCGGCATTGCAGATTCATCAGCAATAGCAATCAGGTTCATATTTCATTACTTTTTTTGAGGGCTCTGCATGGGCGACGTGCAAACCAAGAAACCTGGACCGCAAGAAACCTGGACCGAGAATCGGACCCACATCACCGCAAGTGCGACACGGCTCGACACGCAGGCGCCGAGCCTCGAGGGCACGCGGTTGAAGTCGATGTGGATGATCGCGTGAAGCATGCGCATGCTTGCGTGTATCCATGCCAGGGATCGTGCGACTGACACGCTCGTGCCGCGCGTCAGATCACTGGCGAGTTCATCCGGCACAGGGTTAACCCGTTGAATAGCCGAGGCCCGCTGCGTCCGCACCAAGGGTTCGTCCTGCTCGAACGTCTGAAGCAATATCGTCTTCGTGTCCCGCACGAGCGCAATCCCCTGGTGAAGGGCGGTGTCGGACAGACGCCGACTCCGGTGATGCAGGCCAAGGAGCGGTGCTGCGCATCCTGGAGCCGAACAGAAGGACGCTGGGGGGGGCACGTCCATCACGTCCATCGGGCGGAGCCCGCGAGCGGCCTGCGGAAATCGATCTGCACCGAACCGCCCCAGGCCAGCGCCAGCGCCAATGCGAACGGCCGCGAAACCCGATCATGCATCTCCCCGAGGCGCCTGCCCGCAGCGAACTTCAGACCACCGGCAGGCACTGCGCAGCGACTCGCCCTTGTCCACGATCCGATGGACGCAGTGAATTGCGCCCCAGCCGAATCGATGAACGGAGCCGGACTATTGGTGGTGATGAGTGGAATCGAACCACCGACCTCAGCATTATGAGTGCCGCGCTCTAACCGTCTGAGCTACATCACCACAGCGACCGCGTGCCGCGAGGCCGCGCAGTGTAATGGACGCCATCGCCAGCGTCGACAATCCATCCTGCCCATGAAAGATCTCGCCTACCGCTGGCGCCAGCAGCGCCTCGATCCCGTCGCCTTCCCCCACGAGGTGCCTCTGCAGGGCCTGCTGGGCATCGATCGCCAGAAGGCTGCGCTGTTGCAGAACACTCGCCAGTTCGTCGCCGGCCGCCCGGCCAACCACGCGCTGCTCACCGGTGCCCGCGGGACCGGCAAGTCCAGCCTGGTCAAGGCCATGCTCCACGAGTTCGGCGCCGCCGGTCTGCGCTTGGTTGAAGTCCATCCGCACGATCTGGCCGAGCTGCCGGATGTGGTGGCGCCGCTGCGCCAGCGACCCGAGCGCTTCGTGCTGTATGTCGACGATTTCAGCGTCGCCGCCGGCGATGATCGCCTGACCGCGCTCAAGACCGCGCTGGACGGCGGCATCGAGGAGCCGCCCGACAACGTGCTGATCTATGCAACGTCCAATCGCCGCCATCTGGTGCCGGAGCTCAAGCAGGAAAACCACCAGTACCGCTGGCAGGACGAGGAACTTCATCCGGGCGAAACCACCGAGGAGAAGATCTCCCTGTCGGAACGCTTCGGCCTGTGGCTGAGTTTTCTGCCCTTTACCCAGGAGCAGTATCTGGCCGCCGTGCGCTTGCACCTGCAGGCCCTGGGGTGCGGGCACTGGAGCGACGAGCTCCAGACGCTGGCTCTGCGCTGGGCGCTCAACCGTGCGTCGCGATCCGGCCGCGTGGCGCGTCAGTTCGCCCGCGACTGGGCCGGCCGCATGGCGTAGACGCGGTAATCACCGAAGCGCTTGGCCAACTGGATTTCGCCGACGTAGTCGCAGACGAACCGTTCCGGCGCCTCGACCGCCAGTCGCGCCGCCAGGGCTTCGGTGACGTAGACCTGGCCCGGTGGTGTCACCGGCTCGATGCGCGCGGTGAAGGTGAGCTGGGTCCCGTAATAAGTGCGTGCGTGCTGGATCGGATCCTGCCCCTCGAACGCCGGCGCGTAATGCACCGCCACCCGCAGATCCAGCCGCGGCAGCCCGCGGTCGTCGGCGTCCAGCAGGCCCTGCACCAGAGCCTGGATCGCCTGCGCGATGTCCGCCGCCACGGCTGCGCTGGCGGTGACGACATGCAGGGCATCGCCCCAGGTCTGGCTCAGCAGCACGTCCTCGCCGTAGGCATCGAGCAGGGCCCCGAGGTCGGTCATCACGCCGCCCCAGAACGCCGGCAGGTCCGGATCGTCCAGGCGCATGAAGCCGGCGATGTCGGCAAAGATCAGCCCCACCATGCGCCGCCCGGACGGCGTGGCGTCGGCAATGCCGCCCCCCGGCGGCCAGGCTTCGGGCGGCACCGCAGCCTGCAGCGACGCACCCCCGGCCCGCGCCACGAGGTCGAACACACGAAAGTCCCCGACGCCGCGGTGTGCGGCCAGGTGCGCCAGCCCCACGGCGCAGTCGCGCGCCTCCATGGCCGCCCACCGGCGTTCGGATTCAAGAAATCCGCGCGCGACCGTCAGCCGACGCAAGCGGCCCAGGCAGTTTTCCAGGCGCTGTCCCCAGTGTTCCCCGTAACCCAGGTGCGCATACTCGATCATTGCATTGGCGCTGAACGGCAGGCAGGCGTGCAGGGCCTGACCGCGCGCCAGCAGCGCCTCGATCGCGCACAGGTCGTGGACATCGCCAAGGCTGACGAACCAGGTCGCGTGCGCGGGCAGCTCATCGGCAACCAGTTCGAATGCCGCGGGCGGCTCGTCGATCAGGTCGCCGGCCCGGCGCAGCACGATCAGCGGCGGCGGCCGCAGACCCCCGAGCAGCGCTGGGTCCAGATCCAGCGAGCGGCACAGCCGCCGCAACTGACGCAGCGTCCTCTGACGGCGCCAGAAGTCGCCGGGCAACAGTTGATCGGCCAGTGCCAGCGCATCGCGGGCCTGTTGCGGCTGATCCAGGATCAGGTAGGCCTCGGCGGCAGTGGCGTGGGCGAAGTAACGGTCGGCGGCGTCCCTGTCGCCGGTCGAAGCGGCGTCGCCCAGCAGTTGTAGCGCCTGCCGGGCCCATCGGCGTCCCTGTTCGCGTTCACCGGCCAGGACCAGCAGGGTGGCGGCGTTGATGGCCGGGTAACTGTCCGGCTGCAGCCGCAAGGCGGACAGGTAGCTCTGTGCCGCCTCGACCAGCGCCGTTGCACCCCCATGACCGTCTTGCAGCACGCGATCCTTCTGCAGCCGTCCGAGCAGCGTCAGCCAGGGCGCATCACGCTGCGGCGGCGGCGGCGCCAGGTCCCGGTACTGGCGCAGCGCCAGTTCGGTGCTGCCGACGTTGGCCAGTGACTGAACCCGCAACCAGGCCAGCTGCGGCGAGTTCAGCCCGCGCTCGAAGGCCCGGTAGACCAGATCGTTGCACAGCAGGTCGTTGCCTTCGAACAGTGCGCACCGGGCGGCCTGGGCCACTGTCAAGGCCTCATCTTCGGCCGCGGGTTGCCAGCCCGCTGCCAGGTCCGCATGCGATCTGGATTCGATACCGGCCGCGGCTGTGGCGGTTGCGGTCGGCCGGCTTGGATCGATCACGAACAACGCCGCGCCGGACGGCACCACGGCGCCGGCCACACCACGCCGCAGGGATTCGGGCATTGAGTCCGGATCGC
>JAJFJX010000025.1 GCA_021773655.1 Panacagrimonas sp. | reverse complement strand
CGGGGCCTCTCTTTTGCCGTCGGCGTGGCCGCCCCCAGCGCTTGGTCGTCCTGGCGGGGTGGGGGTCAGAGCTTTGCCTATCACGAGTACCGGATTGCGCAGTGGCTTGGTACAGACAATGAAGAAGAGTTGGCAGCGAATGGTATCCCTGCGGATATCACCGTGGATTTTGAGCAGATGTCGGATAAGCAGATTGAAGGGGTCATTCTCAAATCAACAAACGAGAAACTGAATATTTCCAAGGTTGAAGAGGCTCTTAATGCTTTGGGGCGTGGAGCGATTCTTGAGAAGTTGAAGCAGCAGGGCGAGGATGCGTCTGCCGTTCTGAAGAAGGATTCGTGGGAGAAGCTGCAGGACGACTACGAAGGGCGGTCTGCAGCAAACGCACAGGAACTGAGGCATCGGATCATGGAGTTGGCCAATGCACGGGTGATGGCTAGCCGGATCTACAAGCGGTTTGGCGTGGAGAGCGATCTGCTCGAGAGTTGGAAGCTTTTGCCTAGCCAGCAATTCGCAATGCAAGAGGCACTGAGCAAGCTCCAAGCCAAAGAAGAAAAGGATCCCGAGGACGAAGCGATCGATGTGTTGTACGGAAAAATGACCAACGGGCTTCACCTGTGGCACGAGGCGCTTGGAATCGAAAATCTGCAAGAGATGGAGAGTGTGCTTGACAGCCTCAGCTTAAAGACCCGCGCCGACCTCGACAAGCACGGGCTGCTCATGAAAGAGGATGAGAAAGCGCGCAGTGCAGATGAGGTTTGCGAGGCGCTCAAGGCCTATCGAGAGAAGGTTGAAGGTGCCGGTGGTGGTGTGGCGGCGGCGGTGGTCAGCTTCATGGCGACGCCTTCGGCGTTTAAGGAGGGGCTGGGGCCTGCTGCGCGTGCGGCTCTTAAGGTTGTCGGTGGGGTGGGCTACCTTGCCGTCTGGGGAGCTTGCACGATGGCCCACTTCCAGCATAAGAGGGGTTGGTTCTATCTTGGTGCTTCGGTGGCCGTGATTGAGAGGGTCGTCTGGACGAGAGAGTGGCGGGCGAGCGAATTGCCAGGTCTCGGGGTGAGTGGCCTCTTGGAAAAGGTCTTCTTTATTGCCTTGAAGGTTGTCCTATGGCTAGAGGAAACTCAAGCGAGGTGGCTCAACGGCAACAATGTTCAGGAACTCGTGAGGGAGCGGCCAATCAATCGGGACCTGTTGGGACGGGCGGCGACGTTTGGCGAGCGGGGACCTGTGGCGCAGACGCGGGTGCTACTCGGCGAGACCGGCCTTAGCGGCCTCTATTCCGGAGTCAACTGGTGGAGTACGCTGATCCTTGAGCTAAGTGATAGCCGGATGGGCCAGTCCTTTGAAGAGAGTCTGGAAAATGCGGCGGGGGAGGAGCAGTTTGCAATCGGGACCATCCTGGTGGGGCGGTCATGCGTCCACGCTCTTTTCGACACGGCAGTGGGTATGGCGGAGCGCTGCGGCCGTCTGGTCTCCCATTGGGGTCAGCCGGCAGTGGTCGGGGAAGAGGCCGAATAGGCTTTTAAATGCGGAAACAGTCGAAGGACTGGTGAAGAGGATCTCGTCAAAGGGGTCGAGTGGGGGTGGAGCGTAGGGGCGGTGGGGATAGGTGTCGTAGAGGATGGGGGCGTCGAATCGGACGCCCTTTTTTTGTAGATAGTCAGTGATAAGTGGTCGCGAGAGAGCGGAGTGGGGCCAGAGGATGTGGGCCTCCGCTAGGTCGAGCGTTTCTAGGATATCGATGATCCCTTCAGCACATTCGTTTTGGGCAATGTGAGTGGCGTTGCAGGCCGCTGCGGTCGCTTGGCCGACGGCGATGATGGTGCCGATGGGTTCTTGTGGAAAGTAGTAGACGGCGGTTTTGGAGGTGAAGATGAGGTGGGTGTAGGGGGGGATCTCGATCTGGCGCGGGGTGGTGTGGATAATGGGGTAGTGGATGGTATTGGGACGGGGATCTAGGCCGAGGTTGAGGGTGCGGTGGAGGGGGCGGCTGTCTAGATAGCTAAGATGCGCAAGCATCTCGTGATCATCGGCGCGGGCGAGGATAGCGAGTTGGCCTTGGAGGGGGGTGGTGTCGCCGGGGAGGGTGAGCCGGTTGAGGTGGGTGAGGCCAAGGCGGACGAGGGCCGCTTCGGCGATGACAACGCCATCGAGGTCGCTGTTAAGGAGTGCAAGCCTCTCTTCAATGACACCGCGGATATCGACGAAGTTGAGTTTGGGTTCGAGCTGGCGGGCCGCCTCCTCGCGGCGGGGGGAGGAGGAGCCGATCGTCATGCCGGGACGGAGAGTTTCGCCGTCGCGGAGGACGAGGGAGTCTGAGCTGTCTATGCCGGCGGTGCTGGCGGCGATGGTGAGGCCGTCGGGGATGGGATCGGTGAGGTCTTTGGCCGAGTGAAGGGAGAGGCGGCATGCGCCTCGCAGTTGCATTTGGTCGATGTCGCGGGTGAAGAAGTCACACTTGTCGAGGGTGCGGAGTGGGGTTTTTCGGTCTCGATCACCGTGCGTGGTGACATAGGTGGGAGTGAGGGGGAAGGGGAGGAGGGATTGTAGTTCTAGGAATTGCTTCTTGGAGAGATTTGATTCTCGGCAACCTACGCTAACCGGTGATGAGTGCATCGATGGCCTCCTCAACGAGATCTACGGGGATGAGTTGGATGTCGGTGCGAAGCCCTTTGATGTTGCGGCGGGGGAGGAGGGCTCGTTTGAAGCCCATGCGGGCAGCCTCTTTGATGCGCGCCTCGATGCGGGGGATGCCGCGGATCTCGCCCCCAAGGCCCACTTCGCCCATGACGATGGTGTCGGGGTCAACGAAGACGTTGCAGAAGGAGGAGGCGATGGCGAGGAGGATGCCGAGGTCGACGGAGGGCTCGGTGATCCGCATGCCGCCGGCGACGGAGACGAAGACGTCGCAGTTGTGGAGGTGGTACTTGAGCTTTTTCTCGAGGACGGCGAGGAGGAGAGCGAGCCGGTTGGAGTCGACGCCGGTGCTCTTGCGGGAGGGGTTGTGGTGGGGTGATGGGGTGACGAGCGCTTGCACTTCGAGGAGGAAGGGACGGGAGCCTTCGAGGGTGGGGACGATCACTGAGCCAGCCACTTGCTGTTGCCTTTCTTCGAGAAAGATCTCAGAGGGGTTGGGGATTTCGATGAGGCCGCGGCTGGTCATTTGGAAGACGGCGATCTCGTCGCAGGCGCCAAACCGGTTCTTGATCACCCGCATCATCCGAAAGTTTGCCTGCTTGTCTCCCTCGAAGTAGAGGACGGTGTCGACGAGATGCTCGAGGATGCGGGGGCCGGCGATCTCGCCCGACTTGGTGACGTGGCCAACGAGGAAGGTGGTGATGCCGTGCCCTTTGGCGATGTGCATGAACTCGGTGGCATTTTCCCGCACCTGTGAGACTGAGCCGGGGGAGGAG
>JAJFJX010000240.1 GCA_021773655.1 Panacagrimonas sp. | reverse complement strand
TCATTGCTCATCACCGAGGCACGCGGGGCGCCCGTGGTGGTGCTGTCGGGGTCGAGTGACCCGGAGATCGAGAAGCGTGCCATCACCTCCGGCGCAAGTGCTTTCGTCCTGAAGAAGACCCTGAACGAGTCCGACAACCTGTTTGCGCTCCTGCACCGGCTGTCTGCGGAACGGTGCGCCAGCGGCAACCCGATCAAGGAAGAAACTTCATGACCGTTCGGGATGTGATCGAACCTCGCTGGTACATGGAGATCGTCGAGTCCGCGCCAGACGCAACGGTGATGATCGACAGCTCCGGCCTCATCGTACTGGTCAACCGGCAGACCGAGACCCTGTTCGGCTACGCGCGGGCCGAACTGCTCGGCCAGCCGGTCGAAATCCTGGTGCCGCTGCGCTATCGCGGTCGCCACCACATCCACCGCGACGGGTACTTCGGCATCCCCAATGTCCGCAACATGGGCGCGGGACTGGAGCTGTCGGGCGCACGCAAGGACGGAACCGAGTTCCCGGTCGAGATCAGCCTCAGTCCGCTGCGGACAGAGCGTGGCGTCTTTGCCACCGCTTCGATCCGGGACGCCACCTCGCGGCGCGCGGCGGAGGAGCAGTTCCGCAACCTGCTCGAAACTGCGCCCGACGCGATGGTCATCATCGACCGGGACGGCAACATCGTCCTGGTCAACGCCCAGACCGAGCGCATGTTCGGCTACCGGCGCGAGGCGCTGATCGGCAAGCCGGTGGAGATCCTGGTGCCGGAACGGCTGCGCGGGCGGCACCTGGGGCACCGCACGGGCTACTTCACGGATCCCAAGGTGCGCGAGATGGGCGCCGGCCTGGAACTCTCCGGGCGGCGCAAGGACGGCACCGAGTTCCCGATCGAGATCAGCCTGTCGCCGCTGCAGAGCGCCAATGGCCCATTGGCGACCGCGGCAGTGCGCGACATCAGCTCGCGCAAGAAGTCGCAGGAGCAGATGCGCAACCTGCTCGAGACGGCGCCCGACGCCATGGTCATCATCGACCAGCGCGGCACCATCACGCTGGTCAACAAGCAGACCGAGCGCCTGTTCGGGCATCCGCGCGAAGCCCTCATCGGCCAGCCGGTGGAGATCCTCGTCCCGGTCCGCCTGCGCAGTCGCCACACCGGGCATCGGGTCGGGTATTTCACCGATCCGAAGGTCCGCGAGATGGGCGCTGGCCTGGAACTGTGGGGCGCGCGCGCCGACGGCACCGAGTTTCCGATCGAGATCAGCCTGTCGCCGCTGGAAACCGAGGAAGGCACGTTCGCCACCGCCGCCGTGCGCGACATCACCGATCGCAAAAAGGCACAGGAGCAGATCCGCAACCTGCTCGAAACCGCGCCGGACGCGATGGTCATCCTCGATCACCACGGCAACATCAATCTGATCAACAAGCAGACCGAGCGCCTGTTCGGCTACCTGCGCGAGGAGCTGATCGGACAAGCGGTCGAGGTCCTGGTGCCCGAGCGGCTGCGCAGCCGCCACCTCGGGCATCGCAGCGGATACTTTGTCGATCCCAAGGTGCGCGAGATGGGCGCCGGCCTGGAACTCTCCGGGCGGCGCAAGGACGGCACCGAGTTTCCGATCGAGATCAGCCTGTCGCCGCTGGAAACCGAGGAAGGGCGCTTCGCCACCGCCGCGGTGCGCGACATCACGGATCGCAAGAAGGCCCAGGAACAGTTCAAGAACCTGCTGGAGACCGCGCCCGACGCGATGGTGATCATCGACCGCCGCGGCAGGATCACGCTGGTCAACCAGCAGACCGAACGCCTGTTCGGCTACGGGCGCGACGAACTGATCAACCGCCCGGTGGAGATCCTCATCCCGCAACGGCTGCGTCAGCGGCACGAGCAGCATCGCAGCGGATATTTCCTCAAGCCCAACGTGCGCGAGATGGGCGCCGGGCTGGAACTCTCCGGCTTGCGCAAGGACGGCACGGAATTTCCCATCGAGATCAGCCTGTCGCCGCTCGAAACGCAGGACGGCCAGTTCGCCACCGCCGCGGTGCGCGACATCACCGATCGCAAGAGCGCGCAGGTCAAGCTCACCGACTATGCGCGCAACCTGGAGGCCAGCAACCGCGAACTCGAAGAATTCGCCTACGTCGCCTCGCACGACCTGCAGGCGCCGCTGCGCAACATCATCAGCTTCTCCGAACTGCTGCGCGCCGAGGTCCACGGCAAGGTCAGCGACGAGGCCGACCAGTACTTCGACTTCATCGAAGAGAGCGCACTGCGCCTGCAGGGGCTCATCAAGGACATTCTCGAGGTGTCGCGGGTCAACCGCATGGAACGCAGATTCTCCATCGTCGACACCAACGCGTGCGTCGACACGTGCGTGGCGCAACTGCGTCCGACCCTGGAGAGCAGCGGCGCGACGATCGAAACCGGCCGCCTTCCCGATGTGCGTGGCGACGCGCTGCGCCTGACGCAGGTGTTCCAGAACCTGTTGACCAACGCGCTCAAGTTCCATCGGGCGGATGTCGTGCCCAGGGTTCGTGTCGAGGCGCGCCGCGACGGCCCGATGTGGGAGTTCAGCGTCATCGACAACGGCATCGGCCTCCGGCCCGAGGAGTTCGAGCCGATCTTCGAGATCTTCCGCCGCCTGCATACCGCCGACGAATATCCGGGCACGGGCATCGGCCTGTCCATCTGCAAGAAGATCGTCGAGACCCACGGTGGCCGCATCTGGGTCGAGTCCGTGCACGGCCGCGGCTCGACGTTCAAGTTCACGGTGCCGGACGCCGCGACTATCGTCACTCCGCGGCTGGTCAACCCGCAGTTGGTCGCCTCGCCATGATCGATGTGCTCGTCGCCGAGGACGACCCCGCCGCGCTGCACCTCACGCTCAAGGCGCTGCGGATGGCCGACGCCCGCATCCGCACCCACGTCACCCGCAACGGCGCCGAGGCCGTGGCGTTCCTGCTGCGCCAGCCGCCGTACACGGACGCACCAAAGCCGGCGCTGATCGTGCTCGACTGGAATCTTCCCAAAGTGCACGGGCGCGCGGTCCCCACCGTTGCCCGCTCGATCGACACCACGCACGACATTCCGATCGTGGTGGTCACCACGTCCGATGCGCAGAAGGACCGTGACGAGGCTGCGCATCTGGGGGTCAACGAGTACGTGGTCAAGGCCGCGCGGTTCAGCGACTTTGCAGAGTCGGTCCGCGACTTCACGCAGCGATTCATCGGCTCTCTGCCGGACGGCGGATGATGGGCCCGGTTCCGTGATCGACGACGCCCGGCGGGGGCGAAGTGAGGTTGAACGGGGTTCCGATTGGCAATGATTCCCAGCCAGCGTCATTCCCGCGAAGGCGGGAATCCAGAGCACATGAAAAGCGCTGCCCTCAGAGCACGTCGACCAGCCCTGGATTCCCGCTTCCACGGGAATGACGCCGTCCCGGATACCGGCTGAATTTCATTTCCAATCAGGAAGGGAGTTAAAAAAAAGCCCCGCGAACGGGGCCATGTCGAGCGAAAATCGAGGAAACGAAGGCTTATTCAGTTGCAGGATCGGCTTTCTCTTCCGTCGCGGTGTCTTCGTCTGCGGCGGCTTCGTCCTGCTTGGCGCAGGCGGAAAGCATCAGAAACGAACTCAGGCCCAGGGCCAGCAACAAGGTGCGCATGTTTTCAATCTCCCGGTTTGGTGTGTCGATCAGGCCGCTGACGGGCACCCGCCTGGCGGCCGGAGCGTATTAGCGCAGTTTTCTTTACGCCGTTCAATGGTGCTTCCAGGTGTCGGAGGGTGGCCCGGTGGCCAAGACATCCCTGATCGGCCCCCGTTGTGCCGAGCGGGTTTCAGGCCAGCTTGGCCCGGACCGCCGCCGCCACCAGCTCGGCCGTCATCTCCAGGAACAGGCGCCCCTGACGTGGCTGGAACCGCTCCGGGTCCCGCGAAGCCAGTACCAGCATGCCGAGGTTCTTTTCCTTTTCCAGCGGCACCACCGCAGCCGACTGCGGCAGTTCCGCGGCCCTGGGGAACAGCAGGCGGGCCTGTGCCTCGGCCAGCGGTCCGCACTCGATAAGCTTGGTGCGGAAGAAATTGTCGAAGCTGCGCGCCACCGTGCCGTCGGGGTCGAGTCGGGCCAGGCCCTCGATGTCGCTGCGCTTGAGGACCGCCGACATCAGGCCGACGAACACCTCGTCGATGTCGAACTCCTCGCGCATGCGGGTCTGCAGTCCGAGGATGGCGCTGGCCAGGGTGGGCGCACGGATCAGCGTGCGCGCCAGTCGATGCACGCTGGTGGCGCGCTTTTCGTTGTCGCGCGCGGCATCGACCAGTTGACTCAGGCGATCTTCCAGCCGCTGGCTGCGACCGCGCAGAATCTCCACCTGCCGTTCGATCAGCGACACCGCCGAGCCGGTGGTGTGGTTCAGCTCCAGGGTTTCGAGCAGCTCCGGGTGCTGCATCAGGAAGTCCGGATGGGCGCGCAGGTAATTCGAGACCTGCGCCTCGTCGAATTCCGTGCGGTCGGTGTCGCCGGGTTGAGCTTGGGACGTCCGGCTCATGCGCCACCCGGCCGGTGGACGCGGAAGTGGGTTTGGTTCATGTCAGTTCTCCCTTGAAGACGCGCGTGGCGGGGCCGGTCAGCCAGATCGGCTGATCCTCGCCCGCCCATTGAATGCTCAGTGTCCCGCCGCGAACCTCCACCTGCACCTGCGATCCGGTGCGCTCCCAGAGGCGGGCCACCGCCACTGCGGCGCAGGCACCGCTGCCGCAGGCCAGGGTCTCGCCGGCGCCACGCTCATGGACCCGCAGCCGCAGCCGGCCGGGTGACAGCCGCTGCATGAAGCCGACGTTGACGCGTTCGGGAAAATCGGCGTGGGTTTCCAGCCGCGGCCCCAGCGTCGCCAGCGGCGCCCGGTCGACATCGTCGACCTCCATCACCAGATGCGGGTTGCCCAGGCTCAGCGCGCCGAACTGCAGGCGTTGGCCGTCCACCTCGCGGGTGTAGCGGATCTCGCGCTGCGGCGCGTGGAAGGGGATTGCCGCCGGCTCGAAACGCGGCACGCCCAGGTTCACGGTCACCTGGCCGTCGTCGCGAAGGTGCAGCTCCAGCACCGAGGTGCGGGTGCGCACGCGCAGGGTGTCTCGGTCCGACAGCCCCTGGTCGGCAACGAAACGGGCCAGGCAGCGCGCGCCGTTGCCGCACTGGCCGACCTCGGTGCCGTCGGCGTTGAAGATGCGGTAGTCGAAATCCACGTCTGCCGCCGACGGCGCCTCGACCACCAGCACCTGGTCACAGCCCACCCCGAAGCGCCGGTCGGTGAGCCGCTGCAGCAGCGCGGCATCGGGCTCGAATCGCGCCCGCGTGGCATCGATCACGACGAAGTCGTTGCCGGTGCCGTGCATCTTGGTGAAGGTCAGGGACATGGATGGGGTGACCGCGGCCAGGGGCGGCGAGCTTGTTATATTCTATTGACTTTTATGTATGCCGAACAGGCGCAGCATGACCGAACCCGCATCGCCGGACCCGCTCCCCGCCCATCACGCGGGGGCCATTGTGGCACCGTGCGTCCGGAATTCCAGGTCCGGCCGCGGGCGACCGCGCATTGCTGCAGTGGCCGGGGCGGCAGCATGAGCCGCTTTGCTTGCTGATCGCTCCGGCAGGCTTCGAAAACGTGGACCCGCTCGTTCCGACCCTGACCGTCTTCGCCTTTCTCACCTCGACCCTGTCCGGGTTCACGGGTCTGGGCGGCGGGACCATCCTGATCGCGGTGTTCTTCGCCATGGGCCTGAAGCCGGTGGAAGCCGTGCCGCTGTTCGCGGCCGTGCAACTGGTCTCGAATACCTCGCGCACCGTGGCCTATGTTGCACATGTTCAGTGGCGCGGCTCGGGCTGGTTCGCGCTGGTGGCGGTGCCCGCGACCTTCCTGCTGGCGCCGTTCGCGGCCGGCGTCGACGTCGACCTGGTGCGGCTGATCCTGGCCGGGCTGATCCTGGTTTCGCTGCTGCCGACGCGAGACGGTGCCGCGCCGTTTCCGCCGCGCGCCTCGTTCATCGTCGCCGGATTGCTCAATGGCGGGCTGGGCATGTTCGTCGGCGCCACCGGCCCGTTCACCGGGCGCCTGTTCCTGCGCCCGGAGTGGTCCCGGGAAACCACCATCGCCACCCTGGCATTCACCCAGGTGCTCGGCCACGGGCTGCGGGTGCTGGCCTACGGGGCGGTCGGATACAGTGCCTTTGCGCGACCCGGACTGTTGCTGCCGCTGTGCGCCGCGGCGATCCTGGGCACCGGCGCGGGCCGGCTGCTCAACCGGCACATCAGCGGCGAACGCTTCACCGGGCTGTTCAAGGCCGTTCTGCTGCTACTGTCGGTCAAGCTGGTCTACGACTCGTCGAGGGGGTTCGGATGGATCTGAAGCTGGTACTGGAAGCGCCTGAAGTGGTGCGCCTGATCACGGCCGGGTTCCAGTCCGAAACGCCGTTCCTGCACATCGACGAACTGCGCCCCGGCTTTGCACGCGTGCACATGCCGTTTCGCAAATGGATGCTGCGACCCGGCGGCGTGATCTGTGGCCCGGCGCTGTTCACCACCGCCGACCTGGCGATGTACGCGCTGGTGCTGTCGCACCTCGGCCCGCGGATGATGGCGGTGACCTCCAGCCTCAATCTGAATTTCCTCAACAAGGGGCTCGCTGCCGACGTGCACGCCGAAGCCAGCCTGCTCAAGCTCGGCCGCAAGCTGGCGGTGATGGAAGTCAGGCTGCGCTGCGGCGACGATCCCACCCTGGTGGCGCAGGCCACCGGCAGTTACAGCCTGCCGTCGGCCTGAATCTGCGGCCCCCGGCGCAGGCGGCGATCCACCGGATCCGTGCGAAGCCGCTGCTCACGCCGGCCGGCCCAGTGTCAGGCGTCGCCACAGCGCATCGACGCGGTCCATCACGCCGAGCTGGTCGGCCTCAAGCAGCAGTTGCCGGGCGGCCTGCGGTGAAAGCTTCGCGATCAGCGGGCGCAGCCGGTCCTGCGTCTGGCTGCGCAGGCGCAACAGCAGTACCAGCAGCGGCCCCCACTCGCGGCCGGCCTGCACGGCCTCGAACACACGGCCGAAGGCGTCATCACCCAGGCGCTCGGCAGCCTGCGCCAGGGCCTGCTGCGCGGGTTCGTCGAGCAGCGGCAGCAGCGGCAGAAGGCGGTCCCACAGGCCTTCGCTGTCGGCGGCGTCCAGGACGGCTTCGAGCATCGGCACCTCGCGCAACACCGGCAGTTGCAGCAGGCGTTGCTGGTGCGCGCGTTCGAGCAGCCCGATGATCGGCAGCAGCGCGCCCCACAGCTTCTGGGCCTGCGCGGCGCGCGCCATCGACAGCAGCACGCGATCGTCCAGGCCCGCCGCCAGTTCGCCCAGATGCTTGCGCCAGCGATCATTGACCTCGCTCATCAGTGCCAGTGCTTCGGCCCACAGGTCACGCGACTCGGCGGCGGCGACGATGATGATTTCGCGCAGCCGTGCCTTGGGCAGCAGGCCGACCAGCTCGTTGAGCCGCGACTTGTCCTCCATGAAGAAGGCGATCTGCAGCAGCGCGGCATTGTCGGTGAGCTGCTCCATCACGGCGCGGATGGCGTCGGTGCTGACGTAGTCGACGAAGCGCGCCAGGGTGACGAACTCGCGGCGCCGGGCGAGCACCAGTGCCACCTCGACGAGCCTGGGGACCGGAATGCGCGCGATGACCTCGCGCACGTGGCGCGGGTCGATCTCCAGCGTCACGTCGGCGAGAAACTCGGTCTCGAGGCGCAATGTCACCTCGGCTGCCCGATCCGGCGCAATCAGGCCCGCCACACGGGCGCACAGCAGCGCGCCGAAGACGTGCTCGCCGATCAGCGCGATCAGCGGGACCGGCAGCAGCTTGCTGGCCATTGCGACCCGCTTGAGACGCGCCTCGTCGGCATCGAACAGTCGCGCCTGGGCCTGCTCGCGGAAGGTGCGCAGGCTGGTGGCGTCCAGATCGGACAGTCCGGACAGCGTGGATTCGTCCACCCGCAACAGGCGGGCCAGCTTGATCACCTCGGCGCGGCGTGCAAGGCGGCTCACCGGTTCACAGTCCCAGGATCTTGCTCACCGGGCGTCGCATCAGTGCCGGCACGTATTCCAGCGCGCCGGTCAGCGCCTGGTCGAGTTCGGCCTGCTGGCGCAGGCGCACGGCATTGAGCGCCGTGGCGAGATGTTCGAGTGTTTCGGCGGGCAATGTGTCGAACGCCGGCGGTGGCGCGCTGCCGAGTTCGCGTTGCAGGGTGGAGCGGGCCGTGCTCACCGCGGCGTGCTCCGGGAGTGGCGCCGAACGGGGTCATGCCGCGCGAGGATCGGGTCGGTCATCTCAGGTCTCCGGGGCCAGAGGGGTGCCAGTGGTGTCGTCCGCGGTGTCGGGCTTGCGCTCGAAGCGCAGCGACTGCAGGTCTAGATACAGCAGCGACTCGACGATGGTCGCCTCCACCGGATGCTGCGGCAGGTCCAACTGCAGCGGCAGGCTGGTGGTGATCGGGACCGTGAACGTCTGGTTCACGTTCAGGGCCGTGTGCAGCGTGGTGCCGACCGGCGAGCGGATGACGTGGTCGATCGTCACCCGCAGCGGGCCCTGATACTTGAACGGGATCTGCTGCCTGACCGGGACCACCAGGCGCACCGGCACCTGGAGCTTCATCGGCAGCTTGGCCTTGAAGTGGAGATTCTTGTACTTCTTGACGTTCTGGAAGTTGACCGGGGCGCGGGCCTCGATGTCGGCCACGGTGTCGATGGCAATGATGCCTTCGTAGACGATGGTGGTTTCCAGCGGCACCAGGGTATCGAGGTCGATCAGGGTGTCGTAGGTGCCTCTCACCGGCAGGTCCAGGGTCTGGCGCAGCGGCACCTGCGCGGTGATGACGCCCTTCATCAGCACGTCGACGGTGTTGGTGGCGGTCAGGACCGTGTTGGTCTGTTCCGGCAGGCGGATGCGCAGTGCCTGGTCGGTCAGCAGCAGGCGTGCCGCCACGTTCATGAATACCCAGTAGCCGGTCAACCCGCCGACCAGGATTACCGCCAGCGTGGTGACGCCCAGCATGGGCCACAGCCAGCGACGACGAGCACG
>JAJFJX010000239.1 GCA_021773655.1 Panacagrimonas sp. | reverse complement strand
AACTTCCATTATCCGAGCACCCAGCAGGGCCTCGAAGCGCTGGCCGCGCAGCCCTCGGGCGAGCCCGCGGCAAAGAACTGGAAGCCCGGCGGCTACATCGGCAGCCTGCCGAATGATCCCTGGGGCAATCCGTATCAGTATCTGTCCCCCGGGGTCCAGGGCGAGATCGACATCTTCTCGCTGGGCGCCGACAACCGTCCCGGTGGCGAGGCCGCGGCCGCCGACATCGGCAACTGGGACCTGGGCAGTTAAGGGCGCCCCCTGCGCCGGCCGGCGCCCGACCGCCCGCCCGATGAAAATCCCGGTCCGGCCCACCGCTGCGTGCCGCCCCGCCGGTTTCACCCTGCTGGAACTGCTGGTGGTGATCGTGATCATCGGCGTGCTCGCCACGCTGGTGAGCCTGTCGGTCTCCGGGCGCGCGGTGGATGATCGCATGCAGGCGGAGTCGCGCCGTCTCGAACAACTGCTGCAACTGGCCACCGATGAGTCCCAGGCCAAGGGCCTTGAACTCGGCTTTAGGGTCACCACCGAGGGGGTGGAATTTCTGGCTCCGGACGGGCGATCCGGACAGTGGTCGGTGATCGAAGAGGGCCTGTTCCGGCCGCGGACCATTGCATCACCGTTCGGCCTGGAACTGCGCATCGACGGCCGTCTGCAACGGCCGGCCGTGCCAGTGAATTCAGAGTCGCCGGCGCCGACGGCACTGGAACTGGACGAAGAAGGTCGTGTGGAGCCGCAGGTCCTGATCCTGTCCAGCGGCGAGGTGACCGCGTTCACCCTCGACGTGTTGCTGCCAGACAACCCGGCGGTCTACCGCGTCGAAGGCACCGCCCTGGGTCAGTTCAGCACCGCTCGTCTGCAGCGCCCGGAGGATCGCCCGTGAAATCGCCCGTGAACATGCATCGCGTCGCGGCCGGATTCACGCTGGTCGAGGTGCTGGTGGCGGTGGCGGTGCTGGCCATCGCCCTGTCGGCGGTCATTGGCGCCATGGCCCAGCAGGCCAAAAATGCCGGCTACCTGCGTGACAAGACCCTGGCAGTGTTGGTCGCGCACAACCGCCTGGCCGAGCTGCAACTGGAGCAGGAGTTGCCAGCCACCGGGCGCTCCGACGGCGAAGTCCAGATGAGTGGCGTTGAATGGACCTGGCGCGCACAGGTGACCGAAACCGAGGATCCCTATCTGAACCGTGTCGACCTCGAAGTGCAGATGAGCACTCGCCCGGACGCGGTGCTGGCCACCCTGACCGGCTTCCTGCCGGCGCGGCGATGACGAAGATCAAGCCGGTGCCCGCGACCCCCGTGAGCGCCGTCGTCCGCCGGCCGCGCCAGGCCGGCTTCACGCTGCTGGAAATCATCGTGGTGGTGCTGGTGTTCTCGGTAATGGCGGCGATGGCCTATGGCGGGCTCAACAGCGTGCTGCGCACGCGCAACGGCATCGAGCAGTCGATGAATCGCACTGCCGAGTTCCAGCGCACCTTCATGCGCCTGCGCACCGACCTGCAGAACCTGCGCGACCGCCCCGCGCGCGACAGTTATGGCGACCCGGAGCCGGCGCTGTCCTACGCCGAGGACGGTGTGCTGCGGCTGGTACGCGGCGGCTGGCGCAGCCCGCTGGATTCCGGCCGCTCAAGCATGGAAAGGGTCAGCTTCGAGCTGGTCGATGGCGCCCTGCGCCGTGCCAGCCATCCGGTCCTGGACCTGCCGCAGCGGGCCGAGCCGGTGGACCTGCCACTGCTGGGCGCGATCGACGCGGCGCGCTGGCGCTTTCTGGATGGTGCACGCCAGTGGCAGGAGCAATGGCCTGCGCGCGCACTGCAGACCGGTGATCGCGCCAGCCTGGCTGCGGCTCCACCGCCGATCGCCATCGAACTGACCCTGGTCACACCGGACTGGGGGGAATTGAGGCTGCTGTTCCGCACGCCGGTCTCCCAGCTCGCCGGTGCGGGCGGCACCGGCGGCGAAACCGGGCTGCTGACCAATCTGGGCCTGCTGCCCGGCCGCCTTGCCGGAGCCGGACAGGCGCCGCCCGCGGCCGCGCCGGATTCCGCAGGCGCCGACGCCGCGGCGGATCCGGCCGACGACCCGCCGTCGCCCGACTCCGAGACCTTCCCGGACGACGGCGGTCTCCAGGGCGACGACCTCACGTGAACGGCCGGGGCTTCCCTGCGCAGGGACCCGGGCGACAGCGCGGCGTGGCGCTGATCACCGCGGTGCTGGTCGTTTCGATCTCGGTGATCGCCGCCACCGCGGTGCTCGACGCCGGCCATTTCGCCATCCAGCGCACCGCGACCCTGCAGGACTCCGAGCGCGCCTGGGGCTATGCCAGCGGCGCCGAGGACTGGGTGCGCACCGTGCTCGAGCGCGACCGCGAGGACAACCGCTTCGATGCCCTGACCGACGCCTGGGCAACGCCGCAGAGTCTGCCGGTGGAAAACGGCGTGATTCAGGGCCGCATCACCGACGCCACCGCCCGCTACAACCTCAACAATCTGGGGCTGTCCGACAACAGCACCAATCTGGGCGCCGGCGGCCGGCCCGACACCGAGTTCCAGCGCCACGCGCGCCTGTTTGCTCGCCTGATCGAGAACATCGACGGCGCAATGACCCTGATTCCCGATCCGCTGGTGCTGGCCCAGAGCATCCGCGACTGGGTCGACGCCGACCAGAATCCCACCGGCAGCGGACGCGAAGACATCGATTACCTGTCGCTGCAACCGCCGCGCCGCGCCGCCAACCGGCCGATGGTCAGCGTCACCGAACTGCGCACGGTGCTCGAAACCCTGTACGACCCGCGCAGCGACGATGCACGAAAGGTCTACCGACTGCTGCTGCCGCATGTCACCGCCCTGCCGGTGGACGCGGTCACGCCGATCAACGTCAACACCGCCACGCCGGAACTGCTGCGGGCCCTGAGCACGCAATCCGGCGGCAACAGTCGCATCGGCGAATTTTCCAAATTGCGCGAGGACCAGCCGCTGGAGGATCCGGCCCGGATCAGCGAGGTGCTCGAACTGGTCGGCGACGATGCCGACCCCGCCCTGCTGACGGTCTCCAGCCGACTGTTCCGGGTCGAACTCGAGGCCGTGGTGGGCAATGGGCGTGTGGCACTATATAGCCTGATCTACCGACCGGACCGCGGCACACCCGTGGTCCTCGTGCGCAGCACGAATACCGAATAACTCCCTCTTCCGGCATCCGATTCCGGCGTGCGCGAAACCCTATACATCCGGCTCGGCGCCACGCCCGCGGACGACGTCGAGTTCGGCACCGCAGCGGCCGAGGTGCGCAGCCTTGCGGTGCGTCGCGGAACGCTGGACCAGGCCGCCCAGCTCGCCCCCGGCCGCCGCGTGGTGGTGTTCGTGCCCTCCGCCGATGTGCGCCTGACCACCGTGGCGGTGCCTGCGCGGCAACTGGCACGGGTGCTGCAGGCAGTCCCGTTTGTGATCGAAGACCAGGTCGCCGAGGATGTCGAGACCCTGCATTTCGCGGTCGGCACGCGCCAGGCCGACGACCGTTACCCGGTCCTGATCGTGTCGCGCCGTCGCCTGGAGACCTGGGTCGAGCCCTTGCGCGATCACGGCCTGCGGGCCGAGGTCCTGACTCCCGAGGTGCTGGCGCTGCCGGTCGGGGACGGTCACTGGAACGGCCTGGTCAACGCCGGCCAGGCGGTGGTGCGCCACGATCACTGGGCCGGTTTTGCCTGCCACGCCGATGATCTGCACGGCTATCTGCAGATTGCCGCCGGCGAACATCGACCACCGCTGCACCTGCTGGTGTGTGGCGACTCGACCACCGACTGGTCGCGCCTCGACTGGCCTCTGAAACTCCTGCCCGGCCATTCCAGCGCCTTGTCGGCGCTGGCTGCCGGCTACTTCGACGGGCAGGCCATCAACCTGCTGCAGGGCGCGTATTCGCAGCAGAAGGACCTGCAGAAACTGTGGCGTCCCTGGCGCCTGGCCGCCGCCCTGCTGCTGGCCTGGCTGCTGATCGGGGTGGCCGGACTGGCGGTGGACAATGCACGCCTGGCCGCAGAACTGCGCCGGCAGGACCAGGCCAACCTGCAGCGCTTCACGGCTCTGTTCCCGTCACAGACCCGCGTGGTCAACCTCGATGCCCAGCTCGAACAGCAATTGCGCCAGCTCGGTGGCGGCGGCAGCGGCGGGCCTCTGCGTCTGCTGGAGGTGCTCGGCCAGGCGCTGGCCGCCACCCCGGGGCTCAAGCTCGGCGGCATGCAGTATCGCGACGGCGCGCTGTTCCTGTCGCTCGGCGCGCCCGATCTGCAGGTACTCGAACGCCTGCGCAACTGGTTCGCCGGCGCACGCGGCGCGACGCTGGACGTGCAGTCGGCCAATGCCGAATCCGGCAGCGTGCAGATTCGTGCCCGGCTCGATCCGGCATGAAGCGCCTGGCCCCCGCGCTGGAACCGGCATGGAGCCAGGCGCGAGAGCGCTTTCTGGCCCTGCAGGTTCGCGAACGCTGGCTGCTCGGCGTCGGCGCCGGAGCGCTGCTGCTGACGGTGCTCTATCTCGGCGTCTGGGAGCCGCTGGTCAAGACCCGTCAGCAGAATCTGGCCGCCTTGCAGGCGGCGCGCAGCATGGCGGTCCGGCTGGAGGCGGCGGCGGTCCTGGTGCGCCAGGCGCGCGGCCGCCAGCCGCAGGCCTCGGCCGGACAGAACCAGTCGCTGATGGCGGCAGTCGACCAGGCAAGCCAGCGCAGCGGCCTGGGCAAGAGCCCCAGCCGCATCCAGCCAGAGGGTGATACCGAAGTGCGGGTGTGGTTCGAGGACGTCAGCTTCGACGCATTGGTCGGCTGGCTGGAGGAGCTGCAGTCCAGCTATGGCGTGCAGGTGCAGACCTTCAACGTCGATCCGCAGCCGTCGCCGGGCCGGGTCGACGTGCGTCTGTCGCTGGTGCGCGCGCCATGAGGCGATGGCTGGCGCTGATCGTCGTGGGTCTCGCGGTGTTCTTCGCCACCGCGCTGTGGCACACGCCGATGGATCTGGTGCATGCCTGGCTGGCACCACGGCTGGCCCTGGCGCAGGTCCAGCTCCATGGCGTCGACGGCTATCTAGGCAACGGCCGGGCGACCCGCGTGGATCTGCGCGGCCTGCCGCTGATCGACGATGTGCAATGGCGCCTGCAGCCGCTGCAACTGCTGCTGGGGCGGGCGCAGTACCAGCTCACCGGCGGCGGCCGTGGCAGCGTGCTGGCCGGACATGTGGCGATCCTGCCGTCGGCAACCCTGATCCTGGGCGATACCCGCTACACCGCACCCGTGGCGCAGCTGGCGTCGCTGGCCGGACAGGGCAATCTGCCGATCCAGGGTCAGGCAGGCCTGAACCTGGAGCACCTGCGCCTGCACAATCAGTGGCCGGAGCGCGCCAGCGGCGTCGTCTCCGTGCGCGGACTGGGCTGGACCCTGGGTCGCGAGACCGTGCTGCTGGGCGATTACCAGGCCACCGTCGAGGACACCACCGCCGGCCTCGAGGCGCAGATCGAGACCCTGGGCGGCAACCTGCAGGTGCGCGGCGAAGCGCGCCTGGGCCAGGACCGCAGCTACGAGCTGGAGCTGCAGCTCAAACCCGGCGCCGAGGCGCCACCGCTGGTCAACAATCTGGTGCGCAATCTGGGCAAGCCTGACGCCCAGGGCTGGTACCGCCTGCGCCGGCAGGGTCACATGCCTGGAGGTCCGATGACATGAGCAGCTGGCAGCCGCACATCGTGGTCGCCGCAGTGGTCGAGCGTGAGGGGCTCTACCTGGTGGTCGAAGAACTGATCAACGGCGAGCTGCGCATCAATCAGCCGGCGGGCCACTGGGAGGCGGGCGAGACCCTGGTCGAGGCCGTGGTGCGCGAAACTCTGGAAGAGTCGGCCTGGCGCGTGGAGCCCACCGGATTCATCGGCACCTACGTGTGGCAGCCCGACACCCTGCCCTACGCCTTTGTGCGCTTTGCCTACACCGCCCGCGCGCTGGAACACGAACCCGAACGGCAGCTCGATACCGGCATCCTGCGTGCACGCTGGTTGAGCCTGGACGCGCTGCAGGCGTGCCAGGACAAGCACCGGGGGCCGGCGGTGCTGCAGTGCATTCACGACTATCGCGCCGGCCGTGTGCTGCCGCTGGACGTGGTCCGGCACCTGGGCTGAACCGATGAGCGCCGCGCACGTGGTGGTCGGCCTGTCCGGCGGCGTGGATTCCGCAGTGGCCGCCTGGCGCCTGCAGCAGCAGGGTTTCAGGGTCTCCGGCCTGTTCATGGTGAACTGGACCGAGGACGAGCAGGCCTACTGCAGCGCGGCGGAGGACTTTCAGTCGGCACGGGCGGTGGCAGACGAGCTGGGCATCGCACTGCACCGCGTGGATTTCTCGGCCGACTACCGCGAGCGGGTGTTCCGCCAGTTCCTCGCCGACTACCAGGCCGGGCTGACCCCCAACCCGGACCTGCTGTGCAACCGCGAGGTCAAGTTCCAGCCGTTTCGTGAGCATGCCCTGAGGCTGGGCGCGGACTACGTCGCCACCGGCCATTACGCCCGCGTCGAGACCACGCCGCACGGCCCGCGCCTGTGCCGGTCGATCACCGAGGACAAGGACCAGACCTACTTCCTGGCACTGGTGGCGCGCGAACATTTCCGGCAGGTGCTGTTCCCGCTCGGCGATCTGAGCAAGCCCGAGGTGCGCGAGCTGGCACGACGTGCCGGACTGCCCAACCATCGACGCCGGGACTCCACCGGCATCTGCTTCATCGGCGAACGTCCGTTCCGGGACTTCCTGCAGCAGTATCTGCAGCCCGATCCGGGCGACATGGTCGACGATGATCAAGCAGTGGTCGGGCGCCATCAGGGCCTGATGTTCTACACCCTCGGCCAGCGTCGCGGCCTGTCCATCGGCGGACGGCGCGGTGCGCGCCAGGCCCCCTGGTACGTGGTGGGCAAGGATCGCACCGGCAACCGCCTGCGGGTGTCCCAGGACCCGGATCATCGTCTGCTCATGAGCCGGCAACTGCTCACCCGGAAATTCTCGTGGATCGAGCCTCCGTCCGACCCGTCGCGGCCGCTGCTGGCGCGCATCCGCCACCGACAGGCCCTGCAAAGCTGCCGGATCGAGATCCTGCACGACGGCCGCGTGAGGGTCCGTTTCGAGCATCCCCAACGCGCCGCCAGTCCGGGCCAGTACTGCGTGCTCTACGACGACCAGACCTGCCTCGGCGGCGGCGAGATCGAATCCGCCGAAGCCTGAGAACGGGGCCGCCCGACGACCGGTGATCGTGGCCGTGGGTGTCTAATCGCTTTGGGCGCTCTGGGCGCCCTTGATCCGCTCGTAGGCGGCCAGTGCGCGCGCACGCGATCCGGCCAGGTCCGTGATCGGCGCCGGATAGGTCTGTCCGAGCACCACGCCGGCGCCACGCAACAGCGCCGGCGCCGCCTGCCAGGGCGCGTGCAAGGCGTCCCCCGAAAGCCCGGCCAGCTCCGGCACCCAGCGGTGGATGTACGCGCCTTCGGCGTCGAACCTGGCACTCTGCCGCACCGGGTTGAAGATACGGAAATACGGCGCTGCATCGGCTCCGCATCCGGCGCTCCACTGCCAGCCCAGGGTGTTGTTGGCAAGACTGGCATCGACCAGCGTGTCCCAGAACCAGCGTGCGCCCTCCAGCCATGGGATCAGCAGATTCTTGGTCAGGAAACTGGCCACGATCATGCGCACGCGGTTGTGCATCCAGCCGGTGCGCCAGAGCTGGCGCATCCCCGCATCGATGATCGGCACACCGGTGCGACCGCGCTGCCAGGCACCGAGATCGGCGGCGTACTGGTGGCGCGGCCGCCAGGGAAATGCGGCGAAACGCTCGTTCAGGGGGAATTCCGGGGTGCGCGCAAAGTGATACAGCAGGTGATGGGCGAACTCCCGCCAGCCCAGTTCGCGCACGAACCATTCCGCATTAGCCAGAGACACGGCGCCCGCGGGTGACGCCGCCAGTCGCTGCATGCACACCACCAGTTGCAGCGGCGACACCTCGCCGAAATGCAGCGCCGACGACAGCCCGGAGGTGGCATTGACGGCCGGGTGGTCCCGGCGCTGTCGGTAATGCGCCGCGGCATCGGCGGCAAAGGCGTCCAGGCGCGCATGCGCGCCGCGCTCACCCGGCGTCCAGGCCCGATGAAAGCCGTCGTCCCAGGCGATTCTGGGCAACAGGTCGAGGCCCTCCAGCGAGCCGCTGTCGGCACAGGCCTCGGGCATGGACAGGGCGTCCGGCGCCGGCAGCGGCGTGGCCCCGGCCGCCAGACGGGTCTGCAGGCGTGCATCGGCGTTGCGCCAGAACGGCGAGAACACGCGGTAGGGCTCGCCGGCAGCGGTCTTGAGCTGCCAGGGCTCGAACAACAGCGCGGCATTGAAACTCTCGGCCTGGACGCCCGCCTCGCGCAGGGCTTCCTTGATGCTCTTGTCGCGTGCCACGAAGGCCGGCTCGTACAGGCGGTTCCAGTACACGGCCCCGGCGCCGACCTGGCCGATCAGCTGGCGCAACTGCTCCAGGCTCGCGCCCTGGCGCAGAATCAGTCGCGCGCCGAGCCGCTGCAGATCCCGGTGCAGGCTGTCCAGGCTGTGGTGCAGCCACCAGCGGCTGGCCCCGCCCGGGGCCCAGGGAGACTCGGCGTCGGCATCGTCTATGTAGACCGGCAGCACATGGCGGTGACGCTGGACCGCCGCGCACAGTGCCGGGTTGTCGGCCAGGCGCAGGTCGCGGCGAAACCAGACGATGGCGGTGCTCATGTGCCCATGCTAATCCGCCTCGGGCCGCCGGGGGATCGATGTCCGGCAACCGTATAATCCGCGCCCCATGACCCCAACCCCCATCGACGCACTGCGGATCGACGATGTCGCCAAGTCCTACGGCACGCTCGCCGCACTCAAGGGCGTGAGCCTTTCGATCCGGTCCGGAGAGTTCTTCGGCCTGCTTGGCCCCAACGGCGCCGGAAAATCGACCCTGATCAGCATCATCGCCGGCCTGACCCGCCTGGATCGCGGCACCGTCACCGTGATGGGCCACGACACCGTGGCAGACTTTCGCAACGCCCGCCGCAGGCTGGGCGTGGTGCCGCAGGAGCTGGTGTTCGACCCGTTCTTCAAGGTGGTCGACATGCTGCGCATCCAGGCCGGCTACTACGGCTGCGGGCGCGAGTCGTGGCCGTGGATCGACGAGCTGCTGGAGCGCCTGGAGCTCGACGACAAGCGCCAGACTTCCATGCGAGCGCTGTCCGGCGGCATGAAGCGCCGGGTGCTGATCGCCCAGGCGCTGGTGCACAAGCCGCCGGTGGTGATCCTGGACGAGCCCACCGCCGGCGTGGACGTGGAACTGCGGCGCACGCTGTGGGCGTTCATGCGCGACCTGCATGCCAAGGGCACCACCGTGGTGCTGACCACCCATTACCTGGAAGAGGCCCAGGAGATGTGCGAGCGCATCGCCATTCTCGATCATGGCGAGGTCCAGGCCCTGGAGACCACCCGGCAACTGCTGGCGCGCCACCCGTTTCGTTTCCTGCGCCTGAAGCTGGCGGGAGGCGGCGTGCTGCCCGAATCGCTGTCGGCGCTGGTGTCGGGAGAACAGGACGGCTATACCGAACTGCGCCTGGAAACCGGCAGGAATCCCATCGGCGGCGTGTTCGAGACCCTGCAGCGCGCCGGCCTGGCGGTGGAGGACGTGCAGACCCGCGAACCCGATCTGGAAGATATCTTCGTGGAGCTGACACGATGAGCAGCCGGCGCATGGGCCCCGACGCACTGGGGTTCTACACCCTGCTCAGAAAAGAAGTGATGCGCTTCTACTCGGTGCTGGCGCAGACGGTGACCGCGCCGGTGATCACTGCAGTGCTGTATCTGCTGGTGTTCGCCCAGGCCCTGCAAGGCCGCACCTCGGCCTACGAGGGGATCAGCTATACGCAGTTCCTGCTGCCCGGACTGGTGATGATGGCGGTGATCCAGAACGCCTTCGCAAACACCAGCTCGTCGATGGTGCAGTCCAAGGTAATGGGCAACCTGGTGTTCCTGCTGATGGCGCCGCTGAGCCCCCTGCAGTGGTTTGGCGCCTACGTGCTGGCGGCGCTGGTGCGCAGCCTGCTGGTGGCGGTGGCGATGCTGGCGGTCACGCTGCCCTTCGTGCCACTGCCGTTCGAGGCCCCACTGGTGCTGATCGCGCACTTCCTGCTCGCCGGTTCCAGCCTGGCGGTGCTGGGGCTGATCGCCGGCATCGTCGCCAACAAGTTCGACCACGTCGCCAGTTTCACCAACTTCTTCATCATGCCGGCCTCGTTCCTGTCCGGCGTGTTCTACTCGGTGCACTCGCTGCCCGGTGTCTGGTACCAGGTCAGCCACCTCAATCCCTTTTTCTACATGATCGACGGCTTCCGCTACGGCTTCTTCGGTCACGCCGATGTGCCGGCCTGGGTCAGCCTGGGCTGGTCGGCATGTTTCTTCGCCGCCGCGTCCGCGAGCTGCCTGTTCATCCTGCAACGCGGGTATCGTCTGCGCCCCTGAATTTTCTTTTCCGGAAATCGAACATGGACAAGCACCAGATCCAGCAATTGATCCAGACCGGGC
>JAJFJX010000238.1 GCA_021773655.1 Panacagrimonas sp. | reverse complement strand
GAGCTCGGCGCCGAAGGCTTCGATTTCGGCAGGGGAGAGTTTGCGGTCGGGGGTGTTCATGAGGTTTCTCGCGCAGGTCGGCCTTCAGGCAGACATCGTGGCTTGGGTTGTCGGGCCGCAGCCCGACCTACAGGTCCAGGGTCAGGTCGGACTGCGCGCCGTTGATGCAGATGCGCAGGTTGGCGTCGGGGCCGGCGGAGTCGCCACCGTTCTTGAGGTCGCGGGTCAGACCGTCGCGCTTGGGGCAGGCGCAGGTGTTGCAGATGCCCATGCGGCAGCCCGACCGCGGCCGGAGGCCCTGGGCCTCCAGCGCGACGAGCAGCGGCTGGCCGGTCGGCACCCTCAGCACGCGGTTGCTGCGGGCCAGCATCACCGTGACCTCCTGCGCCGATTCCGCAGCAGCGAACCTCGGCGGCGTGAAGGCTTCGCTGGTGAAGCTGCGCGCGACCGGTTTGACCAGGCACCCGACCTGCTCGACGAAGCCGGCCGGGCCACAGGCAAAGACCGCCCGCCGGGCCAGGTCCGGCACCGTGTCCGTAAACAGACCGGCGCCCGGCCGTCCGCGCAGTTCGTCGGTGGCGGTGGCGGCATCGCCGGTCAGCGCGATGCGCAGCACGAAGTCGGGTTCGCGTGCGGCCAGCGCGCGCAGTTCCGGCAGGAAGCACAGGTCGGACCGATGCCGTGCCCAGTAGATCAGGGTGGTCGGTACCGGCATGCCGCGCCGGTCCAGTTCGCGGGTCAGGCTCATCAGCGGCGTGATGCCGCTGCCGGCGGCCAGGAACAGCAGGCGTTCCGGCAGGACCGTCGGCAGGGTCATCTGGCCAAAGGCCGCGCCCAGTTCGACGACGTCGCCGACGCCGATCCGGGAGTACAGGTGTCCACTGACGACGCCGCCCTCGACCTTCTGCACGCTCAGGCTGATGCGGCCGTCGACCTCCACCACGCGAGTGTCGTGCTGCCCTGGCGTGAAGCCGGTGAAGCGACGGTTGGGCTGCAGCTCCAGGGTGATCGCGCGTGCCGATTCTTCACGCCGGGCCACCACGCGGGCCAGCACGCGGGTGCGGCTGGCGGTGCTTCCGAACTCGCGGGTCCAGAAATCCAGGATCGCCGGGTCGGCCAGGGGGCCGAGCGCGCGGCGCAGGAACCGGACGGGGCGGGCAACCGGGGAGGGCATCGGAAACTCCAGATGAGTGAACAAGTGTTCACACCGTGCCTGAAGCACGAAAATGAGTCAACAGTCGTTTACCGAAAATCTGACGAACGGCAGGGTCAGGTGACCATCCTCATGACGTGAAAAGGGTTTTCACACGAACATGCGTGCCTGCGGTGGGCGCCGATGGTAGCCTTCGCGGGTATGGCGATCCGCGACGCGAAGAAACAGCAGACCCGGCAGGCCCTGATGGAGGCCGCCATCGATCAGGTCGCGGGTGGTCGCAGCTTTGCCAGTCTTTCGCTGCGCGAGGTCACCCGCGATGCCGGCGTGGTGCCGGCCTCGTTCTATCGCCACTTTCGCGACATGGACGCGCTGGGCCTGGCGCTGGTGGACGAGACCTGCCAGCAGTTGCGGCGCCTGATCCGGGCCGCCCGCAGCACCAGTGTTCCTGGCGACACCATGCTGGCGGCTTCGGTCGGCACCTTCCTGCTGTTCGTGCAGACCCATCGCGCTGCGTTCCAGTTTCTGACCCGCGAGCGCCACGGCGGCTCGCGACCGGTGCGTGAGGCGATCGCACGCGAGGTGCGCGGGTTTGTCGTGGATCTGGCGGTCGACTTTGCGCGCTATCCGCACTTCGGCAAGCTGCCGCGCGAAGACCTGGAGATGATGGCCAGCCTGCTGGTCAACACGGTGGTCTCGGCACTCGGCGAACTGCTGGAGCTGGCTGCGGATCATCCCGACGTGCAGGGCGCGCAGGCGCGCAAGCTGACCGACCAACTGCGCGTGATCGTGCTCGGCGGGCTGGCCTGGCGGCCGGGCACGCGCCTGCCGGCGGGAGCCGGTGCGATGCCGGCAGGCTGAGTCGCGGGCTCCACGGCGCGCCGGCACGTGCCGGTTCGTGACACCCGTCTGCGATAGGCTTGACGCGGTCCGGGTCCGGGTCCGGGTCCGGGTCCGGGTCCGGGTCCGACCGGTTCCCTGGCCGGAACAGGGAGGTGTTTTGTGTCGCATCGCTACGCCGAACTGGCTTTCACGCCTGCGGTCCGGGCCGTCCAGGAGCACTACGGCTCGCGCCGGGACAACCAGCGCCTGGAGCACGAGTTCGGGCCCAATGACGAGCTGGACTCGCGCGAGATCGCGTTCATCGGCCAGCGCGACAGCTTCTACCTGGCCAGTGTCGGGCAGACCGGCTGGCCTTATGTCCAGCATCGTGGCGGGCCGCCGGGATTCCTGAAGGTGCTCGATCCGCGACACCTGGCCTTTGCGGATTTCCGCGGCAACAAGCAGTACATCAGCGTGGGCAATCTGGCCGGCAACGATCGCGTCGCGCTGTTCCTGATGGACTATCCCAAACGCCTGCGCCTGAAGATTCTCGGCCGCCTGCGCATGCAGGACTTGTCCGATGCCGATCCCGCGCAGGTCGATGCGCTGCGCCCGTATCCCTACCACGCCGCGATCGAGCGGATCGCGCTGCTCACCGTCGAGGCCTTCGACTGGAACTGCAGCCAGCACATTACGCGCCGTTATACCGAGGCACAGGTGCGCGAGGTGATGGCACCGCTGCAGGCGCGCATTGCGCAGCTCGAACAGCAGCTCGCGCAGCGTGACACGCCGAGTGACACGCCGACGTCCTGAAGACCGTCCGGATTGCGGGCCAGAATTGCCGATGAAATCCGAAAGCCCGGGGCAATGGCCGGGTGTACGGCACCGGCTTGAATTGCCAGCCCTGCAAGTGGCAGCAGCCCTTCAGCCGGGCGCGTGAACATTACGGCGCGTCAGCCGCAGCGGGTCGTTCCGAGACGAGGATTCAGGCGGTGGCTTCGATCCGCTGCAACAGTTCTTCGGTGCGCGCGTGCATCAGGCCGGCGTCGCCGCGCGACTCCACGTTGAGGCGGATCACCGGCTCGGTGTTGGAGCCGCGCAGGTTGAAGCGCCAGTCGGCAAAGCTCATGCCCAGGCCGTCGGTACGATCGATCGTGGCTGCCTGATCGCCGTAGTGCGCCTCGACCGCAACCAGGGTCGCCCTGAGGTTGGTGACTCGCCGATTGAGCTCGCCACTGCATGGAAAGCGCGCAACACGTTCGGATACCAGCGCGCTCAGGGGCTGGCCGCTGGCTGAGATCAGCGCTGCGACCAGCAGCCAGGGGATGTTGCCGTTGTCGCAATAGCCGAAGTCTCGAAAATAATGGTGTGCGCTCATCTCGCCGCCGTAGATGGCGTTCTCGGCGCGCATGCGCTCCTTGATGAAGGCGTGGCCGGTCTTGGACTGCACCGGGACGCCGCCGGCCGCCTGCACCATCTCGATGGTGTTCCAGGTCAGGCGCGGGTCGTGCACCACCCGCGCGCCCGGCGCCTTGGCGAGCAGCGACTGCGCCAGCAGGCCGACGATGTAATAGCCCTCGATGAACGTGCCCAGCTCGTCGAACAGGAAACAACGGTCGAAGTCGCCGTCCCAGGCCACGCCGAAATCGGCCCCGCTGTCGCGTACCGCGCGCACGGTATCGGCGCGCATCTCCGGCAGCAGCGGGTTGGGGATGCCGTTGGGAAAGTGACCGTCGGGCTGGTGATGCACGCGCACGAACTCGAAGGGCAGGTGCGGGGCCAGCGCGTCGATCACCACGCCGGCGCCGCCATTGCCGGCGTTGACCACGATCTTCAGGGGCTTGAGTGCCGCCCGGTCGACGTAGGAGAGCAGGTGCTGCACGTAGGCGGGGCGAAAGTCTGTGGGCTGCATCCGCGGCGCCGTCGATGGCGGCTTGCCGGACTGCGCCAGCGTGCGCGATTGCAGTTCACGCAGGCCGCTGTCGCCGGAGATCGGAATGGCACCGGCACGCACCAGTTTCATGCCGTTGTAGTCCATCGGATTGTGGCTGGCGGTGACGGCGATGGCGCCGTCCACGCCGGCCTGCTGTGCGGCCCAGTAGGCCTCCTCGGTGCCGGCCAGGCCGAGGTCCAGCACCTTCACCTTGCGTGCGATCAGCCCGTGCGCCAGCGCGTGCAGCAGCGGCTCGGACGACAGGCGCACGTCGCGGCCCAGCGCCACGCAGCGCGGTTCGAACTGTTCGGCATAAGCCATGCCCAGCCGGTAGGCCAGGCCCGGGTTCAGTTCCTCCGGCACGCGACCGCGAATGTCATAGGCCTTGAAGCAGCTCACTGCGGGCTCCCGGTTCGCGCTCACTCGGCCTTGCGGCCGTAGACGTCGTCGAAGCGCACGATATCGTCCTCGCCCAGGTAGGCGCCGGACTGCACTTCGATCATTTCCAGCGGCACCTTGCCGGGATTCTCCACCCGGTGGGTGGTGCCCAGCGGAATGTAGGTGGACTGATCCTCGCTGACCAGATACTCGCGCTCGCCGCAGGTGACCCTGGCGGTGCCGCGCACCACCACCCAGTGCTCGGCACGGTGATGGTGCATCTGCAGGGACAGCTTGTGACCGGGCTTGACGGTGATGCGCTTGACCTGGAAACGGTCACCCAGCGCCACGGTTTCGTAGTGGCCCCAGGGGCGTGCCACGCGTGGCAGCGATTCGGCCTCCGGGCGCTTCAGGGCCTGCAGGCGCTTGACCAGTTTTCCGACGTCCTGCACACGATCACGCGCGGCGACCAGGATGGCGTCGTCGCTCTCCACCACCACGCAGTCATCGACGCCGAGCATCGCCACCAGCCGTCTGCGTGCCTGCACCAGATTGCGGTGCGAGTCTTCCATCAGGCCCTGGCCGCGGACGTGGTTGCCATGCTCGTCCGAGGCCGGCGTCAGCGCCAGGAAAGACCACGAGCCGACATCGTCCCAGCCGGCATCAAGCGGTACCAGCGCGATATTGCGGCTCTTTTCCATTACCGCGTAATCGATGGAGTCGCTGCGGCAGGCCTTGAAGGATTCGGCGTCCAGGCGCAGAAAATCGAGATCGGTAGTGCCGCCTGCCAGCGCTGCCGCCGCCCGGTCGTGCATATGCGGCTCCAGTGCCCTGAGCTCGGCCAGGAAGGTGCCGGCCCGGAACATGAACATGCCGCCGTTCCAGTAATAACCGCCGTCTTCAAGGTACTGCCGCGCGCGCTCCAGGGGCGGCTTTTCAGTGAAACCCGCGACCTCGAAGACGCCGGGCACCGAGTCCAGCGGAACGCCGACGCGAACGTAGCCGAACCCGGTTTCCGGGCGCTGCGGCCGGATGCCGAACGTCACCAGTCGGCCGGTCGCGGCCGTCTGCACGCCCAGCGCGGCACTGGACAGGAAGGCCGGAACATCGGCAATGCTCTGGTCGGCGGCCATCAGGAACACGATGGCGTCCTCGCCGTGGGTGCGCGCCACATGGTGCGCCGCCACGGCAGCGACCGGCGCGGTATTGCGACCCTCGGGTTCCAGCAGGATGCCGGGGTGCTCCAGACCGAGCTCCTGCAACTGCTCGGCGATGATGAAGCGGTGGCGTTCGTTGCCGATCACCAGCGGCGCCACCGCGCCGTCGATCTGCTGTGCGCGCCTGACCGTGGCCTGCAGCAGGCTGTCTTGGTCGAGCAGGCGCAGGAACTGCTTTGGATACTGGGCACGTGACAGTGGCCACAGACGCGTACCCGACCCGCCCGCCATCAGAACCGGCACCACCACCATCGACCATCCCCTTCGTCCCAGTGGCGGCAGCCTAAGCAATAACCGGCAGCGGCGTCACCAATGCACGTGCGCCGGTTGGCAGATCCCTTTTGTGCCGGCCCGGGGTGCCGACTCAGTGACCGCCGCCGTCCAGCGATTTGACCGCCTGGATCATGGCCACCAGGACCTTCTGCGCGTCGCCGTAGACCATGTTGGTGTTATCGGCGAAGAACAGTTCGTTCTCCACGCCTGAGTAACCCTTGCCCTGACCGCGCTTGACCACGTAGACCTGCTTGGCCAGGTCGACATTGAGGATCGGCATGCCGTAGATCGGGCTGGACTTGTTGGTGCGCGCCGCCGGGTTCACCGTGTCGTTGGCGCCGATGACGATGGCGACGTCGGCTTCCTTGAACTCGCCGTTGATGTCTTCCATGTCATGGATGATGTCGTAGGGCACCCCGGCTTCGGCCAGCAGCACGTTCATGTGACCGGGCATGCGGCCCGCCACCGGGTGGATGGCGAACTTCACCTCGACGTCGGCGGCTTCCAGGATCTTCACGAACTCGTAGAGCTTGTGCTGGGCCTGTGCCACCGCCAGGCCGTAGCCCGGGGCGATGATCACCTTGCTCGCATAGCGCATGTTGATGCCGGCGTCGCCCGCATCGACCGGCTTCATGCTGCCGGCGATCTCGCCCTGCTGCTGGTCGCCGGCGGCGCCGAAATTAGAGAACAGCACGTTGGAGACGCTGCGGTTCATGGCCTTGGCCATCAGCAGGGTCAGCAGGGTGCCGGCCGAGCCCACCACCATGCCGGCGATCATCAGCGCCGGATTGTTGATCACGTAGCCCTCGAATCCGACCGCCAGGCCGGTGAAGGCGTTGTACAGCGAGATCACCACCGGCATGTCGGCGCCGCCGATGGGCATGGTCATCATCACGCCGTACAGCAGTGCCAGCACGAAGAACACGGTGATTTCCAGGTGCCCGATCTTGCCGCCGTTGGCGATGATCCACACGCCGAGTCCGGCGGTGGCCAGCAGGAACAGGCCGTTGATGGCCTGCAGGCCAGGCATGCGCAGGGTCTTGTTGATGCGACCGTCGAGCTTGGCCCAGGCGATCAGCGAACCCGACAGCGACACCGAACCGATCAGGCCGCCGAGCACCGCCAGGGTCAGCACCACCATGCCGTGGGTCTTGTAGCCGTAGAGCTCGATGGCGGCGATGGCCGCGGCCGCGCCACCGCCCATGCCGTTGTACAGCGCCACCATCTGCGGCATGGCGGTCATGGCGACGCGTCGGCCGCTCCACCAGGCCCAGCCCAGGCCCAGGCCCAGCGCCACGGCGGCCAGCAGGATATTGGTGGCCAGATGCGGCCGGGCCGCCTCGTTGACGTCCAGTGTGTAGAGAAAGCTGGCGACTACCGCCACCACCATGCCCCAGCCGGCGACGACGATGCCCGAACGCGCCGTCACCGGCGAGGACATGCGCTTGAGGCCGTAGATGAACAGGAAGGCGGCGACGAAGTACGCGGTGTCGATGATCAGGGCTGCATTCATGGGCGTTCCGTGAGGCGTGAGACGTGAGACGTTGGGCGTCAGGCGTGAGGCGTCTGTGCTCAGGCGCTTCGGGGTGCGGCAGGTGGCGCCCTTGGCGCCTCACGCCTCACCCCTGAGGCCTCAGGTCTTTTTCTTGTCCGAAGGCTTGAACATATCGAGCATGCGCTCGGTCACCACGTAGCCGCCGGCTGCGTTGCCGGCGCCGAGCAGCACGCCGAAGAAGCCGATGGCCTGTTCCAGGGGGGTGCTGGCATTGACCAGCGCCCACAGCGCGCCGACCACGACGATGCCGTGCACGAAGTTGGAGCCCGACATCAGTGGCGTGTGCAGGATCGACGGCACGCGGCCGATGATCTCGAAGCCGGTGAACGCGGCGAGCATGAAGATGTAGAGCGCAACGAAGCCGGTCAGGAGCGTGGTGGTGTATTCCATGGGCGCCTCGGGGAATCGGGAACGGAGAGTCGGGAACGGAGAATCTGGGGAACGGAGAATCGTGGACGCGGGCGGGGGTTATCGATTCCCGGTTTCCGATTCCCGACCCTCGTGTGCCTCGACGGCCTTCTGTGCGATCTCGTTCCTGATCTCGCCATCGTGCGTCAGGCAGGACCTGGCCAGCACCTCGTCTTCCCAGTCGATCTTGATCGACTGATCCTTGATGAACAGCTCGATCAGGTTGTACTGGTTCTTTGAATACAGCTCGCTGGCATGCTCGCCGAGCAGGCTCGGCACGTTCAGCGGTGCGCAGATCGTCACCTGGCCGACCTGCGTGGTTTCGCCGGGCACGGTGTACTCGCAGTTGCCGCCGCCCTCGGCGGCCAGGTCCACGATCACCGCGCCGGCCTTCATGCCGTCCACCTGGCGCCTGGAAATCAGCTTGGGCGACGGGCGGCCCGGGATCGCTGCGGTGGTGATGATCAGGTCGGCGGCCTGAATGTGCTTGGTCACCGCCGTGGCGATCTTGTCCTTCTCCTCGGCGGTCAGTTCACGGGCGTAGCCACCTTCTCCGCGCGCATCGACGCCGGTGTCGACGAACTTCGCGCCCAGTGACTCGGCCTGCTCCTTGGTTTCCGGGCGCACGTCGTAGCCTTCGGTCATCGCGCCGAGGCGGCGGGCCGTGGCCAGCGCCTGCAGTCCGGCGACGCCCAGGCCCATGACCAGGCACTTGGCCGGCCGGATCGAGCCCACCGCCGTGGTCATCATCGGCAGGATGCGCGCCAGTTGCGTGGCACCCAGCAGCGCCGCGTAGTAGCCGGCCAGCGCAGCCTGCGAAGACAGCGCGTCCATTGCCTGGGCACGGGTGATACGCGGCACCAGTTCCATGGCGAAGCAGGTGATCTTCTTGTCGCGAAGCAGGGCGGTGAGCGCCAGTTGTTTATGTGCGTGGACGAAGCAGATCAGGATCGCGCCCTCCTTCATCGCCTCGATGACATCCATCGAGGGGGGCTGAACCGCCAGCACGATGTCAGCGTCGCTGACCAGCCCCTGCGGATTGGCCGCGCACTGCACGTTCTTGTAGGCGTTGTCGGCAAGCTTGACCGCCAGCCCGGCGCCGGACTGCAGGTGCAGTTCGGCGCCCAGCTTGGTCAACTTGTCGGCGACGGCGGGGACCAGCGCCACACGCTTTTCGCGCGGCGCCGTTTCCTTGAGCACGGCGATCTTGACCGACATTCAGACTCCCTACCCGGTGCGTGTCGGGTTTGATGGATGTTGTCCGCCGGCCATTCGCGGCCCGGCGCCCCCCCGATGGGGGCGAAAGTCTAATCCAAGCCGGCGCCCAGGTCAGAATCCGGTCGCGACGCGGGCGCCGCATCGGCATGGCCGCTCCGGCGCGGGTCTCCAGGCGCGCAGTCGTCGCCGCCCTTGCGCCTACTTCTTCAGCAGGTCCCGGATCTCGGCGAGCAGCACTTCCTCTCGACTCGGAGCCGGCGGGGCTGGCGGCGCGGGCGGGGCGGCCTCTTCCTTGCGCCTGGCGGCGTTGATGCCGCGAATCACCAGAAACACCGCCAGTGCAACGATGATGAAATCGAAGGTGGCCTGCACGAATCTGCCGTAGGACAGCAGCACCGCCGGAGTATCACCCTGGGCCGCCCTGAGTGTGACGGCCATGTCCGCAAAATCGATGCCGCCGACCAACAGTCCCAGCACCGGCATCACCACGTCCCCCACCAGCGAGGACACGATCTTGCCGAAAGCGGCGCCGATGATGACGCCTACAGCCAGATCGACCACGTTGCCGCGCAT
>JAJFJX010000237.1 GCA_021773655.1 Panacagrimonas sp. | reverse complement strand
GAGAACACCATCGCCCTGGACTGCGACGTGCTGCAGGCCGACGGCGGCACCCGCACCGCGGCCATCACCGGCAGCTACGTGGCGCTGGTGGACGCGGTGGCGGCAATGCGCCGCAAGGGCCAGCTCAAGACCAATCCCATTCACGGCCAGGTGGCGGCGGTGAGCGTGGGCATCCACCACGGCGAGCCGGTGCTGGACCTGGATTACATCGAGGATTCCGGCTGCGAGTGCGACATGAACATCGTCATGAACGAGGCCGGGCATTTCATTGAGGTGCAGGGCACGGCCGAGGGCCACGCGTTCCGGCGCGACGAGTTCAACCGCCTGCTGGATCTGGCCCAGGGCGGCATCGGGCGCCTGATCGAGGCGCAGCGCGAGGCACTCGCCACGCCGCTTTGACACGCTGACGCAAGCGGCGCACGGGGCGTAAAATTGGCGTATGGATACCGTCGTCATTGCCAGTCGAAATCTCAAGAAGGCCCGCGAACTCGAAGACCTGCTGTCCGACCTGGGCGTGCGCGTGCGCCGGGTCAGCGAGTTCGCGCCCGAGGCGCCAGCCGAAAACGGCGCCACGTTCCTGGAAAACGCGCTGATCAAGGCGCGCCACGCCGCAGCGGCCTCCGGCCTGCCGGCGGTCGGCGACGACTCCGGGCTGTGCGTCGATGCGCTCGACGGCGCACCCGGCGTGCGCTCGGCGCGCTATGCCGGCGAGCCGGCCTCGGACGCGGTCAACAACGCCAAGCTGCTGGCAGAGATGGAGAACGTGGCCGATGCCGAGCGCGGCGCGCGCTTCGTCTGCCAACTGGTGCTGCTGCGTTCGCCCACCGATCCGCTGCCGCTGCTGGCCGAGGGCCTGTGGCGCGGGCAGATCCTGAGGGCGCCGCGCGGCTCGCAGGGCTTCGGTTACGACCCGCTGTTCCTGGTCACCGAACTCGGCCTCACCGCCGCCGAACTGGAGCCGGAACACAAGAACCGGATCAGCCATCGCGGCCAGGCCATGGCCAGCCTGTTGCAGCAACTGCGCGATCGATGAACGACGCGCCGCTCGCGGCGGCGCCGACGGCCGATTCCGATTCCGATTCCGGGTGTGGATTTTCCACCGCGCCGGTCGACATCCCGCTGGCCCTGTACGTGCACCTGCCGTGGTGCGCGCGCAAGTGTCCGTACTGCGACTTCAACTCGCACGCGGTGCGCGCGCCGATCCCGGAGACCGAGTATGTAGACGCGCTGATCCGCGACCTGGACTTTGAACTGCAGCAGGGCCAGGCGCGGCCGCTGTCCAGCGTGTTCTTCGGCGGCGGCACGCCCAGCCTGTTCGGCGCCGCCGCCATCGGCCGCGTGCTGGAGCACGCGTCGCGGCGGCTGGGCTTTGAGCCGGATATCGAGATCACGCTGGAGGCCAACCCCGGGACCGCCGAGGCCGGACGCTTCCGCGGCTATCGCGCCGCCGGCGTCAACCGGCTGTCCATCGGCGTGCAGAGTTTTGACGATTCGCACCTGCGCGCGCTGGGCCGTATCCACGGTCGCGACGAGGCGCTGGCGGCGGTGCGGATGGCGCGCGACGCCGGCTTCGAGCATCTCAACCTGGACCTGATGTTTGCGCTGCCGGCGCAGACCCCGCAGCAGGCGCTGGCCGACCTGGATACCGCGATCACGCTGCAGCCCGGACACCTGTCCTGGTATCACCTGACGGTGGAACCCAACACCGAGTTCGCGGCGCGGCCGCCAGCCGCACTGCCCGATGCCGACACCGCCGCGATGCTGCACGACGCCGGCTGCGCGCGGCTGGCTGCGGCGGGCTACACGCAGTACGAGACCTCGGCATTCGCACAGCCCGGGCGGCGCTGCCGGCATAACCTCAATTACTGGCAGTTCGGGGATTACCTGGGCATCGGCGCCGGTGCCCACGGCAAGCGCAGCCGTGCCGCCGCGACCGCCCGCGAGGTGGACGACGACATCGCCAACGACATCGCCAACGCCATCGCCAACAACCGAACCGGCGAGGGCGCCCGCGCCGGACTGCGTATCGAGCGTCGCGCGCGCCACAAGCATCCGCGCACGTTCATGGCGCGCGCCGGAAGCGCCGGGGCGATCCAGGAGCGCCGCCTGCTGCAAACCGCCGAGCTGCCGTTCGAGTTCTGCATGAACGCCCTGCGCCTGCACCGGGGCGTGCCGCGCTCGATGTTCGCGCAGCGCACCGGGCTGCACGACGCGGTGCTGCGCCGGCCGTTGCGCGAAGCCCTGCGCCTGGGTCTGGTGGAGACCGGCGGGGACCGCCTGATGCCCAGCGTGGCCGGGTGCCGGCACCAGAATCGACTGCTTGAACTGTTTCTCTGAGGTCGCGCCGCCATGCTCGAAGAAGCCGAAGTCACCTGCCCCTGCTGCTGGGAGACGATCATGATCGACGTCGACCTGTCGGCCGGCTCACAGCAGTACACCGAAGACTGCCAGGTGTGCTGCCAGCCGATCCTGGTTCGCCTGCATGTCGACGACCAGAACATGCAATGGTCGGTGACCGTGGAAGCCGAGAACGGCTGAGTCCGGCACCAGCACCGGCTGCGGCGCGGACATCGCTGCGATCAGCACCCGCCTGCCGCGGCCTTCAGTTCCTGGAACCGACGCGCAAATGCCGTCATTCCCGCTGATGCTGGAGCCGACACGAAAAGTCGTCAGTCCCGCGAAGGCGGGAATCCAGAGTGTTGAGGCGCAGGCCTCCCTCAACCCGAGCCCTCATTTCCGTGGAAGCGGGAATCCAGTGCCTGGAGCCGAGCGCTGCGGCAGGTCTCTTCCGCGCCCTCGGC
>JAJFJX010000236.1 GCA_021773655.1 Panacagrimonas sp. | reverse complement strand
CGCCGCTGAGCTGCAGCAGCTCTCCAAACAGCTTTTCTCCGCCCTCGCCTGTCGCGGCCTCTGCCGGATCGACTGGTTCGTTGATGAGAAGGGGGAACCCATTCTCAATGAAGTGAATCCCTTTCCCGGCTGCACCCCATTTAGTCCCTATCCTCAAGCATTTGCCCGCGTCGGCATTCCCCATGCCGAACTGGTTGATCACCTAATCATCCATGCGCTCCGTCATGCGCAAACGTAAGCTTCCGCTCTATGTCTCTCTGCTGATCATCTTCGGATCGACACTGCTGGTCTCTGGTTCGGCCACCACCGGATGGCTCTACTACAAGCATTGGGAGCGGCAGCGCCATTTCAACGAGCGGTTTCTCCTCACCACTCTCTATCCGCACAGCAGAGGGGCGATCGAACTTCCTACGCCCGTTCTCGCACATCTGATGGGGTTGAGCGCTACCGACAACCTCTACGCCATCAATCCCCGCGCGCTCGAAAAGCGACTTATTTCGTCCGAGCTGATCGCCTCGGCCCACGTCGACCGGGCCCACCCCTCCGGTCTCTACATTGACTACACCCCTCGCGAGCCTGTAGCCGCTCTTCCCGAACTTCCAGGCTACGGCATTGACCGCGAGGGGAACACCCTTCCGCTCACCTTTTCAAACGGTCAACTTCCAGATCTCTATCTCGCTGAAATCACCACCGAATCGCTCCGCCACGCCCTCACTCTTCTCGATCCCTCGTTACCTATTACGCGGATTGACACCGCTCAGATGGGGGCCGAGAGTAGCGGCCAGCGGCAGATTGTGATGATTGTCGGTGCGCCCCCCAATCAGCACATCCTCAGATTGCCTCCACGCAACTCTAAGCTGGCGCTCGCTAACTATAAGAAGCTTCTACCTCTCGAGGGGAACCATGTGATTGATCTGCGGATCCCGCAGCTGGCCTATATTTCTTTGCAGAAGAGCTGTTGACGGGGGCGGTAGCCCTCTCGCTCATAGAAGCCGCGGGCACGCTGGTTGGAGCTCGAGCAGAAGAGCTTCACATGTTGGATCCCCTCGTCGGCAAACTCCCGTTCCACCTTCGTGAGGAGCTGCCGGCCAACGCCATGCCCTCGCAGATTGCCCGTCACCACCACCTCGCTCACCACCCCACACTGGTTGAAGTGGGTGTCAATTGCCCCACCTCCCTCTACCTTGTACAGGATGAGGCCAATGCACTGCTCTGCATCTCGGGCTGCAAGGGCGCGCGGCTTTCCCGCCTCAACTGCCCCAGATAGGTAACGCTCCAGCTTCGCCTTAACCCCATCACTCCAAGGGACATAGTAAATATCATCCAGATCATGATGTAGGTGGTAGGTCTCTTCCAGCAGCTCGAGCAGGGCTGGAATGTCCTGCGCAGTCGGTTTGAAAATTTCCATGCCATCTAGCCTAACCCGCCTCCTCATCCTCTGTCAAATGTCGATCTAAGTGACTGATAATCACTTGTATAGGTAAAATATTAAATATACTGTAAATAAACATCGTAATATTGTATTATGTTTAAAGAAAATTAAGAAAAAGGGGTTACAATGAGTGTTATTCAATCAATATCAGATGTAGCGAAATTCTCTGGGGAATGTCTCGCATCGGTCCCGGCTGAGGCGTGGCTGATCACTGCGGTCGTTCTGCCCACCTTCCTCTACCTCAGGAGCCTCTCTCCAAGCAACCCCGCACCCAAAAAGCAGATTGAGAGGGCGCCGGTGGAGAAGAAGCAGGCGCAGTCTAAGTGCACAATGGAGGTTGAGACCGTAATGGTACTTTGTATCAAGAACGACCTGCGTCTGCTTCCTACCCAGCGGTTCAATGAGCTTCTTAGGAAGGGTGACCTCAGCCTTCCGGAGCAGCGCGACTTTCGCGATCTTTGGGGGGCTCCCGAATTTGTCTCGTTGGTTGACGCTCGTAGTCTGCCATCCGAGTGGGTCGGCAAGCTTCAGACTCAATTCGGAAGTGAGAAGGTCCTAACCGACTCATAATACGCAGGTTGAGGTTTGACGCGCTCTCCGCTGGGGCTGTTTCAAAAACTTAATGCGAAATAAATACTTCTGCTCTACAATGGTGTCTTGATAGAAAGAGCTAATCATTAATTGGGGGTAGATTCGCCATGGATAATAATAACAACAATATCGACCCGAACACCTTTCGCATCGCCACGTGGAACATGGGCTCGGACAAAGACTGGACGGGGATGAACGACAAGGTTCTGAGGGCTGAGAACCAGGTGACGGGGACGGATGGTAAGGTGCTCTCCCCTCTTGGTCGCGAAAAAGCGGAGGCAGACCGGATCAATGGCGAGGTAGAGAAGTACCGGGAGGGAAAGATCCAGGGGGTCTTCGAAGCGGTGAAGGCCGACATCATCTTCATCCAGGAGGCCATTCAGAGTAACAGAGGGAACAGCATCGACATCGGTTACATGCGGGAGCTGTTGCCGTCAGGCTACCATCTGCAAACTGGCGACGGCGCTGACACGGTGATCGCGTTCAATGCAAAGCTGTTTGACGTCAGCGAGGGGCTCTCCGTGATGGCGCCTCCTGTCGACGAGGGCGGAAACCGGACGGCGAGGTATACGGTCGTCGATCTCAAGCACCGGGCGACCGGACAGATTATTCGAGTGGTCTCCGCCCATCTAAAGGGAACAATGTTCAAAGACAAGGTGCACGTAGATGAACTCGGTTACGACGATTCTGCCGACGGAACTAAGCAGCTAAAGGACTTGATGCAACGGGTGGAAAAACAGAGTAAGGGTGTCTCTCTAATCCTATGGGGATTTGATGCCAACGTGACGCCTAAACATCCGCGTCTCGATGTTCTGCACGACAAGGGCTACACCCTCGATGGCGAGCATAAGGAAACGGCGTTTGACCTCTACCTTGCAGATGAGTACCACAAAGAGTTGAAGGGGGCGGAGGGTGAGAAACGAGAGCCCAAGCTGTTTCCTGTGACGCACAAACTCGATTACTTAGCGATGCGCACACCCAAGGGTTCAGCTGTCAAGGCGACTTGGACGTTTCCTGAGGAGCTTGAAACGGAGATCATCACACCGGTGGGTCGTCCAGACATCAACCCAAGCGACCACGGCATGGTGATCCGGGATGTGAAGATCACAGAGAAGAGCACCTTTAAGAAGCTATTTGGCTAGCGCTTGGCCGGTAGGCGTGTCGCCGCCGGCGAGTTGTTTGGGTGTCCCTTCGAAGATGACTTTTCCGCCCTGGGG
>JAJFJX010000235.1 GCA_021773655.1 Panacagrimonas sp. | reverse complement strand
AGGCGTGGTATCGGGGATGCCGGCGGATGTGTCCGATCAATGCATAACCGTCCATGACCGGCATCATGATGTCCGTCAGCACCAGTTCGATATCGTCGCGCACGTCGAGCAGCCCCAGCACTTTCTGCCCGTCCTGCGCCTGCACCACGTTGATCCCGCAGTCACGCAGGGCCTTGGACAAGGCAAAGACATTGCGCATGTCGTCGTCCACGATCAGCACCGTGTGCCCAGCCAGGCCCTCCGTGGCACCGGCCTGCGGTGCCGCAGACGCCTCAAGGCTGCGAACGAGGCGCTGAGTTTGCCCGGCAGCGGCAGGCATCGCGTGCGGCCGCGCGCCCGCCGGCGCCTCAGCGGTCTGCGCCGGCGCCGGCGGGCTCGTTGTCTCGATGTCTGCCGGCAGTCCCTGCAGCGGCAGCAGCACGGCAAACTCCGAGCCCTCGCCGACCCGGCTCTCTACCGTCACCTCACCCCCCAGCAGCCTGGCCATCCCGCTGACGATGGACAGGCCCAGGCCGGTACCTCCGTACTTGCGGCTGGTGCCGCCCTCGGCCTGCTCGAAGGCCTCGAACACCCGCGTCAGATGATCGCCAGGAATTCCGATGCCAGTGTCTCGCACGCCCAGGCGCAACTGCGATCCCTGCACCATGGCGCACAGGCGCACGCTGCCGTGATGGGTGAACTTGAGCGCATTGGACAGCAGGTTTCCGAGAATCTGTTCCAGGCGGGACCCGTCGGTCCGGATCTGCGCCGGCACTTCGTCCTCGACCTGGACTTCAAAGCCCAGCCCCCGCTGCGTGGCCACGGGCCGGAAGCGCGCCGCCAAGGCCTGCAGGCAGTCGCGAACATCCACTTCTTCGAGGTCCAGCTTCATCTTGCCGACCTCGACCTTGGACAGGTCCAGGATGTCGTTGATCAGCTCAAGCAGGCTCTGGCCGCTGTCGTGGACGATGCGGGCCGACTCGACCTGCTCGGCGTCCAGATTGCCCTGTGCGTTGTCGGCCAGCACCCGCGACAGGATCAGCATGGAATTGAGCGGCGTGCGCAGCTCGTGGGACATGTTGGCGAGAAACTCGCTCTTGTATCGGCTGGCATTCTCGAGGTCGGCCGCCTTGCGCTCCAGTTCGGCGCGGGCGTTTTCGAGCTCGGCCTGTCGCAGACGCAGCAGGCGGGTGCGTTCTTCCAGGGCCTCGTTGGCACCGCGAAGCTCGCGCGCCTGTTCACGCATCTCGCGTTCCGAGGTGGCCAGTCGACGGCCCTGATCCTCAAGCTGGATGGTGCGCGAACGCAACGCGTCATTGAAGCCGCGCAACTGTTCCTGCTGCTGGTGCAGCGCCTCCCGGGAGTCGTGCAATTCCTGGGCGCGCGCCTGGCTCTGGGCCAGCAGGTCGCGCGTCTCCAGGCTGCGGGACAACGAGAACCATGCCAGGCCAGCGGTGGTGAGCACGGTTTCGAGCAGGCTGCGCTGGCCGTCATCGGGGGCCTGCAACAGCCCCAGCTCCAGCACCGCCACGGTCTGTCCGCGCGCGTTCACCGGCAGCACGGCCAGGGTGTGGGGCGGTGAGGTCCCAAGGCCGGATGTGACCTTGAGATAGCCCTCTGGCACCGGACTGACCTCGATCGCGCGCTGCTCGACCAGCACCTGCCCCACCAGACCCTCACCACGAGCGAAGCGCCGCTGTACCAGCGCCGGGTCGGGCAGACCATAGGCGCCGCACCATTCAAGGCGGCTCTGATCCTCATCCCAGCGCCAGGCCAGTCCGTAGCCCGCGCCGAGCACCGAGCACAGATGGCGAAGCAGGGTCTCGGCAAACTCGGACTCGTCGCGACCGCCCTGCAGGGCGGCCAGGATGCGACTGCTGTGTTCGGCCACCCACTCGCGGCGACTCTGGTCGACGTTGGTGCGCCGCAGCCGCTCCAGTGCCCCCGAGAGCACGCCGACTTCGTCGCGACGCTCGCGGAACGGCACCTCCACCGGCAGTGGACCGGCCAGCCGCGGGACCAGCCCGGCCAGCTCCGACAGCGGCTGCCCGATGCCGCGGTGCAGGCTGCGCACGGCACGCACGCCGGCGAGCCAGCCGATCAGGAGCAGCAGCACGGTAATCCCCTGCGCCAGACGCTCGTCGTGGACCAGTTCGGCCTCGCGTTCGACCAGATAACCGCGTTCGCGGTCGATCATCTCTGCGCATTCCTGCTTGATGGCATCGATCAGGCGCTTGTCCTGGTCGATCCCGTCCACGGCGGCAGAGGTGACCGTGCTGCGATTCTCGATGCGCGGAACGGCGACCTCGCTGCGCCATTGCTGCATCAGGCCATCGATGCGCTGCAGCCGCGCCCGCTGCAGCGGGTTGTCACCCACCTGGACGTGCAACTGCGCGGACAGGCGATCAAAGGCCACCGAGCCGTCGGTGTAGGGCTCCAGATAATTGCGTTGGCCGCTGATCAGATATCCGCGCATCCCGGTCTGTTGCGCGATGGCCTCGGCACGCAGGGCCTCGGTGAGTTCGATCACCAGGTGGATGTGATTGGTCCACTCGCGCGCCCGTGCCACTTCGCGCTGCGCGATCAGGAAACTCAGACTGACCACGGTCAGCACCGCGAGCTGGATCGACAGGGTGACGATCAGCTTGCCGCGCACCGGCAGCGATTCGAACCAGCGGCGGCCGCCCTCGACCAAGGCTCAAGGGCCTTGCTGTACGGCGAGCCGGGTCCGGACGAAGTCGGCGTGAGCAATGTGCAGCAGGTCGGCGAGCTTGCGCAGCAGGTGTTCTTCGCGTGCGTCGATGTGACCATCGGCCAGCGCCACACGCCACAGCCACGACATGAGGCGGAGCTTGTCCTCGGGCGACAGCTCGTCGTTGAGTCGTGACACCGGTCCGTACAGCGACACCGCCTTGCGCGAGGTGCGGCGGGCGTCACGCAGGACCTCGTCGATCTCGTCGTTGCTCAGGCCCAGGTCGGTGCCGAGCATTCGGCGAACCTCTTCGATCTCGGCCGGCTTCTGCTCGAAATCGGCACGTGCGCATTCGAGCAGCAGCATCGCCGTTGCCACTTCACGCTTCGGGTGCGGCTCGTGATCGGGGGCCTCCAGGCGTTTCAACCATTTTCCAAGCATGTCAGCAATCTCAGGTCATCGTTTTGCAGGTCATCGTTTTCTTCTTCTTCGCGAACGTCTGGCGCACACGTGCGGGACCGGGGCGCTCAGAACGCCACGCCCACACGCAGGTTGAAGCCGTCGCGATCACCGACGCGCTCGTATTCGGCGGTCAGTCCGACCACCAGGGTTGCCCGCGCGCCGACAAAGAAGCGGCTCTCGTCGAGGTCCTCGTCGGCCAGTCCGAACTGCTCGTCGGCCTCCAGCCGGCCCCAGACATAGCCGACACCGGCGTACGGGGTGAGCGGCCCGAAGCCCTTGGAGATGGACAGATCGGCACCGTAGGAGTCGAAGTCGATGTCATCGACGCCGCTGAACCGGGTGTAGGTCCCGCGCAGGCCGACCGCGGGCGTCACCACACTGCCCTCCAGCAATGCATAGCGCAGCTCTCCACCGACCAGTTTGCCGCCGCCGCCCGGCACCCGCGCGTAGCTGGCGCCGACGTCGACGCCAAACGGCAGGCCCTTCTCGGCCCGGATGCCGGCCAGGCCGATGCTGTCGATGTCCTCGCCGGTCAGGCGCTGCCAGGTCTGGCTATCGTCAGTCGACACGTAGGACGCGAACGCGCCGATCCCGAACCCCAGGATTCCGCCCGGCTCCGGGGGCGTCATCGCCTTGCCATTGAGCAGCGCGACCAGATCCTTTCCGACCTCGCGGAAATCGTCCTGGCTGGGGTTGTCGACGATGTCGAAATCGAAGTCCATCGCCTGTACCGGCAGACACATCGACAGCAGCACAGCGGCGGCTGCCGCACCGCGCAACTTGGGGATCATGGCCTCTCCTCGGGTGGTGAACCTCTGGTCAGTGTAATGGCATGCCCGCGGGCAGGGTGTGACGGGGTTCCAAGCACGGTCAAGGGCGTCGATTCCGGCGCAGGACGCGGACCCGCCGGCGGAGGCGCCTTCGGGGCCGGTTTTTGGAAAGGGCGCCAGGGGTGGTTGCGGTCCGGCGGTCTGTCGGATCCGGACTCCGGGTCGCCTTGATCGAGGAATCTTCCTTCGCGTGCCCGGATCGCGTGTTCGGATCGCGCTTTTGGATCATGCCGAGGGCGATGTTGCCCGCTTCGATTCGGGTCGGCGTCCGGGCCCCGGGCAGACGCAGGTCCCGCTTGCGCGGCCGTCC
>JAJFJX010000234.1 GCA_021773655.1 Panacagrimonas sp. | reverse complement strand
ACAACTGCAACAGGGTGAGGTAGTCCGAGCGCGGATGGCGCCACTCGGCGTGCTTCTGGCGCGCCTGTTCCTGCGCGTCGGGTGGTGTTTCGTGCGGGTCCTGCACCGACAGCGCCGCCGCCAGCACCCAGGTTTCGCGCGCGCAGCCCGAATCGCCCCCGGCCAGCGCGATGCGCGCCACGCGCGGGTCCAGCGGCAGGCGCGCAATCTGGCGGCCCAGCGCGGTGATGCGGCGTTCCTCGTCGAGCGCGCCCAGGGTCTGCAGCAGGCGGTAGCCGTCTGAGATCTGGCGCGAATCCGGCGCGTCGATCCAGGGGAAGTCGTCGACATCGCCCAGTCCCAGCATCGCCATCTGCAGGATCACGCCGCCGAGGTTGGCGCGCAGCACTTCGGGATCGGTGAAGGCCGGTCGCGCCGCGAACTCGTCTTCGGCATACAGCCGCACGCAGGTGCCGGGCGCGATGCGTCCGCAGCGGCCGGCGCGCTGGTTGGCGGCGGCCTGGCTGATCGGCTCGATGCGCAGTTGCTGGATGCCCAGGCGAGTGGACCAGCGGCTGATGCGCGCGGTGCCGGTGTCCACCACGTAGCGGATGCCGGGCACGGTCACCGAGGTTTCGGCGACGTTGGTGGACAGCACGATGCGCGGCGGCCCGCCGGTGGAAAAAACCCGGTCCTGCTGCGCCGAGGGCAGGCGCGAATACAGCGGCAGCACCTGCGCGTGCGGGATGCGCCCGGCCAGTGTGCGCGACAGCTCGTGGATCTCGCGCTCGCCCGGCAGAAACACCAGTACATCTCCGAGCTTGCCACCGGACCAGAGTTGTTCGATGGCCTCGGCCACCGCGTCCTCGGTGTCGATCTCTTCGGTCTGGGCGCGGTACTGCACCGTCACCGGGAAGGTGCGGCCTTCCACGGTGAAGATGGGCGCACCGTCGAAATGCCGCGACAGGCGCTCGGGGTCCAGCGTGGCCGAGGTGACGATCACCTTCAGGTCCGGCCGGCGCGGCAGCAGCCGCTTGAGCCAGCCGAGCAGGAAGTCGATGTTGAGGCTGCGCTCGTGGGCCTCGTCGATGACGATGGTGTCGTAGGCCAGCAGCTCGCGGTCGCGCTGCAGCTCGGCCAGCAGGATGCCGTCGGTCATCAGCTTGATCAGGCTGGATTCCGACACCCGCCGGTCGAAGCGGGTCTCGAAACCGACCAGGCCGCCGACCTGCGTGTTCAGCTCGCTGGCGATGCGGTTGGCCACGCTGCGCGCCGCCAGACGCCGCGGCTGCGTGTGGCCGATCAGGCCGCGCGTGCCGCGCCCCAGTTCCAGGCACAGCTTGGGCAGCTGCGTGGTCTTGCCCGAGCCGGTCTCCCCGCAGACGATCAGTACCGGATGCGCGTCGATCGCACTCTTGAGCGCGTCGCGCGCCTGGCAGACCGGCAGCGCCCCGGGAAAGTGGATCGTCGCCGGGCGCGCGGCATCCCGCGCCGCCTTGCGCTGCAGGCCGGCCCCGAGGTCGCGCATGAAACGCCCGGCGTCGAAGCGATGCACGTCGGCGCGCCGGAGTTGCTGCTGCAGCCGCGTGGCGTCACGCAGGCCGAGGTCGGTCTCGGCGTCCGCCAGCCGCTGGCGCAGGCCGTCGAGGTCCTTGCCCGCCGCGGTCGACGTCGAGCGTGGAGTGAGTGCCGGCGACCGGGCGGGTGCTGCATCACCGTCGCGACGCCTGCGCGGGGGGGTCACGGGCATGGATCGGTGGTGTCGACGGGAGGCGCGACGGCCATGCCGGGCCTGCTGCCCGCCTGCCGAGGCAGCGGCCGGTTCAATCCGCTGCGGGCGGCGCCGGTTCGACGCCGAGCTGACGCTCGAGTTCGGCCAGGCGCTGTTCCAGGTAGGTCACCCGCTGCGACAGCGAAGGCGCGCCGGACTCGGCAGGCGGGGCGGCCTCGAACGAGGCGGTCTGCAGGCCCGCGGCGGCGGTCGGGCAGATCATCTGGGTGAAGCGCTGCGCCGATTGTCCGGGCTGGCGGGCCAGGGCCGCGACCAGGGGCTGGGCGCGGTCGGCAAGGTCTTCAAGGGCGGCGTGCACGCCTGCGGCGTCGGCCGGCCCGTTGAGCGCGGCGGCACTGCTGCGCAGCTCGGCCAGGGTCAGGGGGCCGCGCAGCATCAGGGTCACCAGCACCGCCATCGGTGCGTCCTTGAGCAACAGCTCGTGCTGAAAGCGGTGCCGCCACTTGGGCACGCGGCTGAGCTGGTCCTCGCGCTTGGCCAGGCGCAGCTCCTCAAGCTGGTTGAGCGTGGAACCGACGTCTCCTTCGGACATCGCCATCACGGGCTGGCGCGCGGTTTTCTGGTTGCACGCCGTGACCACCGCGTTGACGCTCATCGGGTAGTACTGCGGGGTGGTGATGGACTTCTCCACGAGGCAGGCGATGACGCGGGCCTGGGTGGCGGTCAGTTCTGGAATCATGCGGGTGACATCGGCGCGTGGCGCTCCGGGGTTGTTTGGGGGGGCGGGCTCAGGGCTTGCGGATCATTCTGCTGCGCCCCGGCGCCCCGGCGTTCCGGGCTTTGGCGGTGCGCCGCCGGCCTGGGGCCGACCGAGGCCAGTGCCGCGTGCATCCATCTCAATACACTCCGGCTGCTCGTCCGGCGAACGTTCCGGCTAAACCCGCCCTGCCGTCGCTTGCAGGAAAATCCTGGCAAGCGCTCAGGGCTGGACGGAGACCGGGGCGTTTTCGTCGACCGATCCCGGAGGCTCGTAGAAGATCTCCAGCTTGCTGGAGTCATCGCGTTCAGGCTCGTCATTACGCTCGCCATCGGCCGCGGCGGTCTCGGCAACGGCATCGGCATCGGCGGCCGAAGGCGAGGCGGATTCGGGCTTGGCCGTGGTCGTGGCGTCGCCCTTTTCGGCGGCAGCCGACGGCAGGATGATCTCGATCTCGTTGGGGTTGTCGAACGCCGAGAACAGGCCGGCCAGTCGACCGAGAAAGCCGACCTCGGACTGCTCCGCTGCTTCGGTCCTGGCGGCCGCGAGCGCCGCACTGGACGAGGCCTCGGACACCATCACCGGCTGCGACTGTCCCTGGCGCAGAGTGCGTGCGTCCTGCGCCTGCTGTTCCAGGCCGGCGAGTTCGTAGCACTTCACCAGCAGGTCCAGGGCGCGGTAACTGGCCGGCGTGCCGGGGTACTGGCTGATGATCTGTTCGGCGCGCTTGGCTGCCGCCACATAAGCGCCCCGCCGCACGTAGAAATCGACCACGTGCAGGTCGTGTTCGGAGATACGGTTGCGGATGAACACCATGCGGTCGTAGGCGTCCCCGGCGTATTTGCTATCCGGGTAGCGCTGCAGCAGCAGCGAGAAATCGTCGAAGGCGCGCCGCTGGCTGGTGATGTCGGACCTGGTCTCGTCCATCGGCAGGACCGTCAGGCCGGACTCGTTGCGGCGAAAGTTGACCAGGCCCTTGAGGTAGTAGACGTAGTCGACTTCGGGATGGCGCGGATGCTCGCGCAGGAACCGGTCGGCGGACGACAGCGCGCGGTCGGGCTCGAAGTTGCGATACAGCGCGTACATGCGCTCGAGCTTGCCCTGGGTGGCGAAGGGCGAAAATGGATACTGCGTGGACAGGCGATCATAGCCATCGATGGCCGACGGAAAGTCTGTACTGTCCAGGGCAGTGCGGGCGCGCCAGTACAATTGCTCGGCGTCGAGCGCCGCCAGTCGCCGTTCCTCGCGTCGCGCGGCCAGCGGGTCGGTCTGGTCGTTCATCAGGGAGGGGACGTCGGCGCGGTCCCTGCGGGGCCTGTCGTCGTCGTCGGTCTTGGGGTTGGAGCTGCACGCGGCCAGGAGCACGGCGGCGAACGCCACGATTCGCGACGGATTCTTCATTCGAGGGGAGCGTGATGCTGAGCAAAAAACGTGCACGAGTATAGCCGATGACCATTGAGGACCCGGGTTCGCGGAACGTTCCGGATCGCGACGAGGATGGGGATGCCACCTCTGACGCGCCCGAGCCTGTACAGGTTCCCGAGGCGCTGGCCGGCCAGCGGCTGGACACGGTGGCGGCGCGACTGTTTCCGGACTGGTCGCGCTCGCGGCTGCAGGCGTGGATCGCGCAGGGACGGCTGCGATGCAATGGCGCGGCCGCGGCGCGTGCGCGCACTCCGGTGGCGGCCGGCGACTGGCTGCAGCTCGACCCGGTCGCCGAGCCGGATTTCCGCGTGCTGCCACAGGCCATCGACTTCGAGGTGCTGTACGCCGATGCCCATCTGGCGGTGGTGTTCAAGCCCGCCGGGCTGACCACGCATCCCGGTGCCGGACAGCCCGACGGCACGCTGCAGAACGGTCTGCTGCACCGGTTTGCCCAGGCCGCCATGGTGCCGCGCGCCGGCATCGTGCATCGCCTGGACAAGGACACCTCCGGCCTGCTGGTGGTGGCGCTGAGCCTGCAGGCACATGCGCGCCTGGTTGCGATGCTGGCGCGTCGCGAGATCCGCCGCGAATACGACGCCATCATCAACGGCACGCCGGTCAGCGGTGCCAGCATCGACGCCCCCATCGGGCGCAGCCCGCGCGACCGGCTGAAGATGGCCGTGGTCGAGGACGGTCGCGACGCGGTCACGCACTACCGCATCCACCAGCGCTACACCCACCACACCCATGTGCGGGCCCGACTGCAGACCGGCCGCACGCACCAGATCCGCGTGCATTTCGCGCACCTGCGCATGCCGCTGGTCGGCGATGCGCTCTACGGGGGCGGAGGCGCGCGTGGTGCCGGCCTGTCCGAGGCCACCCGCGCGCTGTTGCGCGGCTTTCCGCGCCAGGCCCTGCATGCCCGCGAGCTGGCCTTCGACCATCCGCTGACCGGCGAGCCGGTGCAGATGACCGCGCAGATGCCGACCGACATGCAGGACCTGGCGGCGGCCCTGGCCCGCGGCTGAAGGACCGCGGCGGCGCCGAATGCGCCCTTGTTCAGCGTAGTTGGCGCTCCAGGAACTCCACGCCGGCGGCAAACGCCGGGCCGTCGGTGAGAAAGGCGGTGATATGTCCGCGTCCGCGCAATATGAACAGCTCGCTGTGGACGCCGGCGGCGAGCAGGGCGGCGTGGTAGTCCTCGGCATGGTCGACCGACACCAGCATGTCCGAGCCGCCGTGGTACAGAAAGTGGGCCGGATCGTCGGCGCTGACGTGATGGAACGGCGAGGCCTCGCGAAACCCCTCCGGGCTTTCCTGCAGGGTGGTGCCGAGGAACTGCGGTACCAGCTTGCCACCTGAAAACTTGGTCAGGTCGCTGGGAATCCCGCCGGCCACGATGGCCTGCGGGCGCGTGCCGTCGGCGTCCGGCCAGGTGCCGAGCAGGGCTGCCAGATGGGCGCCGGCCGAGTAGCCCCAGGCGCCGATGCGATCAGCGCGCAGCCGGTACTCGCTGGCATGGGCACGCATCCAGTCATGGGCCAGGCGCACGTCCTCGATCTGCGCCGGATGCCGGTATTGCGGGGCGAAGCGGTAGGTGGTGTTGAAGACCACGTAACCGCGCTTGGCCAGACGCTCGGCAATGGACTGGACCTGGCCGCGATCACCGCCCTCCCAGCCGCCGCCGTGGATCAGCAGCACGCCGGGCCAGGGTCCGTCGCCGCGCGGCACGTAGATGTCGGCCAGCAGTGTCTGCGGCCAGTCGGCCGGGCTGAAAGCAATGTCGCGCCGCACGTCGTAGCGTGTGGAGAGCAGATCCGGGGCGGGTGCAGCGGGCTTGCCGATGTGGCTGCTGCAGCCGATCAGCAGGAAACCGAGGCCGGAGAGCAGGCCGTGAAGTACGTTCAAGTGAGCAGGTCCAGAAAGAGGCCGGCAAAGATCGCCGCGCCGAAGTAGTGGTTGTTGACGAAGGCCCGGAAGCAGGCTGCCGGATCGCGGTGACGAATCTGCCATTGCTGGTGCACGGCCAGCGCGCCGGCCGCCAGCTGGCCGGCCCACCACCATGGCCCGAGTTCGCGGCCGGCCAGCGCCAGCAGGCTCAGCGCGGCCAATTGCAGGATCGCGGTGGCAAGCCGGTCATGGCGGCCGAAGAAGATGGCCGAGGACCGGACCCCGATGCGCAGGTCTTCGTCGCGGTCGGCCATGGCGTAGAAGGTGTCGTAGGCCATGACCCAGCTCAGGTTGGCAGCCATCAGCAGCAGCACGGTGTTCCAGGGGATTTGCACCACTACGGCCGCAAAGGCCATCGGGATGCCCCAGGAGAACGCCACGCCCAGCACCGCCTGCGGCATGGCGATCCAGCGCTTGGTGAACGGGTACAGCGCCGCCAGCAGCACCGCCGGCAGACTGAGCAGGATCACGCGTGGATTCTGCAGGCTCAGGACCAGCGTGAAAGCGGCGGCACACAGCAGCGCGAACAGCACCAGCGCTTCGCGCACGCCGACCAGGCCGGCGGCGATGGGCCGCTCGCGGGTGCGCGCCACGTGCGGGTCGAAGCCGCGATCGGCGATGTCGTTGATCACGCAGCCGGCGGCACGCATCAGCACCGTGCCGAGTACGAACACGATCAGCACCGGCAGCGGCGCCATGCCGCCGGCCGCAAACCACAGCGCCCACAGCGTCGGCCACAGCAGCAGCCAGATGCCGATCGGCCGGTGCATGCGCATCAGGCGCCAGTAGTGGGGCAGTCGGGCCCGGAGTGTCATGTCAGTCTTGTCCGGTCGTTGCGGCCGCGTCAGACGCGTGCGTAGCGTTCGACGTCACCCACCCAGCGCCGGATCAGCATCTGCGATTCGGCGGGATGGTGCTGCAGCCAATGGTCGGCCAGCGGCTGCAGCGGGCCGATCAGCTCGGCGTCGCGCACCGGGTCGGCAATCTTCAGTCCGATCAGTCCGGTCTGGCGCCGGCCCAGCAGCTCGCCGGGCCCACGCAGCTCCAGATCGGCCTGGGCGATGCGAACGCCGTCGGTGGTGGTGCGCCTGACTTCCAGACGCGCGCGCGCGTCTGCCGACAGCGGGTGCTGGTAGAGCAGCACGCACTGGCTGGCACGGCTGCCGCGACCGACCCGGCCGCGCAACTGGTGGAGCTGGGACAGGCCCAGGCGCTCTGCGTTGTCGATCACCATGATGCTGGCGTTGGGTACGTCGACGCCGACCTCGATCACCGTGGTCGCCACCAGCAGTTGCGTGTGGCCGTCCTTGAAATCGCGCATTGCCGCTTCCTTGGCCTCGCCCCTGAGGCGGCCGTGGACCAGTCCGATGCGCAGGTCCTGCAGCGCTTCGCGCAGCTTTTCGGCAGTCACCGCCGCGGCCTGGGCCTCGATCTCCTCGTTTTCGTCGATCAGCGTGCATACCCAGTAGGCCTGGCGGCCGTCGCGGCAGGCTGCGCCGATGCGCGCGATGACCTGGTCGCGGCGCGGCTGGCCGAGAACCACGGTGGCGATGGGCGTGCGTCCCGGCGGCAGTTGGTCGATCACCGAGACATCCAGGTCGGCGTACAGGGTCTGCGCCAGCGTGCGCGGAATCGGCGTGGCCGACATCACCAGCTGGTGCGGCGTCGAGCCCGACGGGCCCTTGTCGCGCAGGGCGATGCGCTGCTGGACGCCAAAGCGATGCTGCTCGTCGACCACCACCAGCGCCAGATGCGCGAACCGCAGCGATGTCTGGAACACCGCGTGGGTGCCGACCACGATCGCCGCCTCACCGCTGGCAATCCGTTCGGCGCAGGCATCGCGTTCGCGCTTGCGCAGCCGCCCGCTGATCAGGACCGGTTCGATGCCCAGCGGCTGCAGCCAGCTTCGCAGGTTGGCCTGATGCTGCTCGGCCAGCAGCTCGGTCGGTGCCATCAGCACCGCCTGGTGGCCGCTGCGCGCCGCGGCCAGCATTGCCACCGCCGCCACCACGGTCTTGCCCGAACCGACGTCGCCCTGCATCAGCCGCAGCATGGGGCGCGGTCCGCGCAGGTCCACCGCCAGCTCGTCGAGCACGCGCTGCTGGGCGCCGGTCAGGTCGAACGGCAACAGGGCGCAGAGCGCCTGGCGGGCGTCGTCCAGACCGTCCAGCACCGGAGCGGGTCGTTCGCGGATCTGCAGGCGCAGCAGTCGCATGCACAACTGGTGGGCCAGCAGTTCCTCGCGGATCAGGCGCTGCTGGGCCGGGTGGCGCAGCGCCAGCAGGGCGCGGGTGTCGGTGTCGTCGCCGGGGCGGTGAATGGCGTCCAGCGCATCCAGGGTGCCCAGGCCGTCCAGACCCGGCAGCGCCTGATTGAGCGCCGCGTCGCGCGTCGCCAGGTCCAGCGCCTGGCCGATCAGACGGCGCAGGCGCGGCTGGGTCATGCCGGCGGTCAGCGGGTAGACGGGTGTCAGGTGGGCGTCCAGTGCCGGCGCCGCGTCGGCCTCCACCCACTGGTATTCGGGATGCACCATTTCCAGGCCGTTGCGTCCGCCGCGCACGCTTCCGAAGACCTGGATCAGGCGGCCCGGCGTGAAGCCGGCGCGCTGACTTTCATTGAAATGGAAGAAGCGCAGCAGCAGCCCGCGACCGTCCTGGTCCAGCGCCACCAGCAGCATGCGCCGGGGTCCGAAGCGCACCTCGGCCACCTCGACCCGGGCGCGCACCAGCGCCTCCGAGCCCTCGCGCAGTTCGGCCAGCGGTGTCAGCCGCCGACGGTCCTCGTAGCGCAGCGGCAGATGGAACAGCAGATCGCCCACGGTGTGCAGATCCAGTCCGCGCAGCGCGCTGGCCGCCTGCGGGCCGGCGCCCTTGAGGAAGGTCAGCTCGCTGGACAGCGTCAGCGCCGGCGCGCCTTGCGCATGCGGACGCCGCAGTTCGTGGCCGATCATTCCGGTGACGGGCCCGGCAGGACCGCGGCGGCTGTCAGTCCAGCACCATCACGGCGTCGGCCTCGATCCGCACGCCCCTGGGCAGGGCGGCCACGCCGACCGCGGCGCGGGCAGGGAAAGGCGGCTTGAAGTATTCGCCCATGATGCGGTTGACGGTGGCGTAATGACCCAGATCGGTCAGGAAAATGCCGACCCTGGCGAACTGCGCCAGCGAACCGCCAGCCGCCTCTGCAACGGCGCGCAGGTTGGCAAAGACCTGGTGGGTCTCGTCTTCGATGGAAGCGTTGCGCAATTCCATGCTGACCGGGTTCAGCGCGATCTGGCCGGACAGGTAGACGGTGTTGCCGCAGCGCACGGCCTGGGAGTAAGGGCCGATGGCGGCGGGCGCGGCCTCGGTCTGGATGATCTGGCGGGTCATGGGGCCGGGTCGTTGGAGTGGGGGAGCGCGCCTGCATGATAGCGGCGCCGGCGCCCGGTCGGGGGCGGACCGGGACCGCACTGTCATGCCAGCGTCACGCCCGCGTCATCGGCCGGTTACTGCGGCGGGACAGACTGCCTGCGCATGAACAGCACACGCGGAGGCCGCCGATGAGAATCGCCTGGGGTGTGATGGGCTATGGGCGCGGGCATGCCATGCGCACACTCAGCGTACTGCCCGCGCTGATGAAGGAACACGAGATCACCGTGTTCACCGCCGGCGATGCCTACGAGGTGCTGGCGCCGAAATTCCCGACCGTTCGCATCCCGATGATCGGCTATCGCTACAACGCGCGCGGCAGCCACAGTCTGCCGCGCACGGTAGGCGACAACCTCGGGCCGATGGCCGACCTGCTGCTCGGTGGACCCGGCATGGAACAGGTCGAGCGCGAGTTCCGCGACCGCGGCATCCAGCTGGTGATCTCTGACTCCGAGGCCTGGACCCACCGCGTCGCGCAGCGGCTGAAGATTCCGCGCATCAGTTTCGATCACGTCGGCATCCTGGCCTACTGCAAGCCGCATTTCCCGCCCGACCTGTGGGCACTGGGGATGCGCGACGCGCTGGGGTATCGCGCCCTGATGGGGGTGCCCGAGCGGATCCTGATCTCCAGCTTCTATCAGGCTCAGCCTGCCTATCCCGGAGTGAGCATCGTCGGCCCGATGCTGCGCGACGAGGTGCTGCGCGCAAAGCCCACCGAAGGCGACTACCTGCTGTGCTACTTAAACAAGGGCGAACACCAGTACCGTCCGCACATCGACCGTGCGCTGCGCCTGCTGGACTGCCCAGTGGTGGTCTACGGCACGCCGTACCGCGGCAAGGTCGAAAACCTCGACTTCCGCGCGCCCAGCAATGAATGGTTCGTGCACGATCTGGCCGGCTGCAAGGCCGTGCTGAGCACGGCCGGCAACCAGACCATCGGCGAGGCGATTCATTTCGGCAAACCGATCCTGGCCATGCCCGAGGAAGCCTTCGAGCAGCGCCTGAACGCCCACCTGATCGAACGCATGGGCGTTGGCATGCGCGGCGACCTTGCACGCCTCAACCCGAGCGACGTCGATCGCTTCCTGGGCCACGACGAGCGCTACCGCAGCTCCATGCGCGAACACGCCCGCGACGGTCGCGCTCAGGCCATCGAAACCCTGCACCGCTTCATCGCCGAGCTGGTCCAGCAGAAGGCGCCCGCGCGACGTCGCAGCCGCCGCCTGGGGCGGCCGGCGCAGATCTGAGCCGGCGGGCCGGGCCCCGCGCGAAGGGGAGAACCCGCGCGAAGGGGAGAAAAAAGCTTGATAGGCGATGAAACCCGGCGAATCCGGGCCAATGTCATTTCCGCAATTTGAAGGCCAAGCGAATATCGTCGGGCGCCACTTGGTCCAGTTCGCTGCGGAACAACGCGCGATAGCACGCCTGCCGTTCCTTCTCATCGCGACCCAGACGCTCGTACAGCGGGTGCATCGTCAGCCGTGAATCCGGTTGTCCAAGCCCGTTATGGAGATTCGAGCCGGCCCCTGACCTATCCCCACAAAATTTACTCACTGTGCAGGATGGCTAGAGTGTATTGTCTCGCGATTGTCGCGGCGTCGTGCAGGCAACAGAGTGGTAGTCGGTGACGGGTGAATTGGACCAGCAACCGTGCGACGAAGGTCGGTGAATACGCAGGCACTTTGCTCGACGAGTTGACCGC
>JAJFJX010000233.1 GCA_021773655.1 Panacagrimonas sp. | reverse complement strand
CCGCGGAGAGCACGGACTCGTCGGTGACCGTGGGCTGGTAGCCCTGGGTCTCGGCGAGCGCGGCGAGCAGCATCGTCCAGCGACCCAGGACGCCGTCGAGTTCCTCGCGTTGCCGGGCGACGGTCCAGTCGTCCCAGCGGTGCGCGAGCGGGCCCAGGTCCAGCGCGTTGAGCCGGGCGGGGCTGCCCCGGCCCAGCGCGATCGGGGTCATCCCCAGCTCGCGCAGCAGCGGGGTGTACTCACCCTTCACATCGCCCGAGATCAGCGTCTTGATCCCGAACAGCATCATCCGCAGCACGAACGCCACCACGGTGCTCGACTTGCCGCGTCCGGGCTCTCCGAACAGCACCATGTTCGGGTTGGTGGCCAGCCCGCGCAGCAACCACTCGACGGGATGGCAGTAGAACGCCCCACCGGAGAGGGTGTCGTAGCCCATCCGCGCGCCCACGGCCGGCACGCCGTTCGCGGCCAGCAGCGGGAACAGCCCGCCGATCTCGGAGGTGGCGACCTGGTACACCGGGACCCGCGCCGCGGCCTCCACCGGCGCCCACCCACGCGCCGGCTCGGGGCGCCCGCGCCGCCCGGAGACCGGGCGGTTGACCCGCTCGCGCCGCGGGCGCGGTGCGTCGCGGCCCTTGCGGGGTGGGTCCACCGCGTCCGCCGGTACCGGGACGATCGGCGCCGCGGCGGGGTCGGCGAAGTCGGCGAGTAGCTGCCCGGCCGAACGCTGCGCACCCGAGCCGCGCCCGCGCCCGCGGTCGCGCCATCGCCCGGCCATCAGTCCAGAGCTCCACGGACCCGGGGGAGCCCGATCCCCACCGGCAACGCGGCGGAGACGAACGCCGCGTCCTGCGCGAGCTCCAGGCGCAGCAGCCGGAACCGGCCCGACGCGTCGTTCTCCAGCTTCGCGGCGTGGTCCTCGAGGTTCCATTCCGCGGGGACGGTGATCGAGGCCGCCATCGTGTAGCGGACCATGCTGTGACCGGCGGCGACCGCGGACTCCTGGGCGCGGGCCCCACTCGCCCGGCGGCTGTCGGTCGCGGTCGTGGTGAACCCCTTCTCCGCCTTGTAGTCGACCAGCACGTTGTTGCGGAACCGGTTGTGCTGCACCGCGCGGGCCCCCGCGCGCTGGCTCAGCACCTCGTAGTGGATCGCGACGGTGCGCCGCTCCCCGGCGGTGCGCACCCCCAGCAGCGGGCCCAGCGACCCGAACACGGTGCCCGCTTCCGGCGGAAGCACCGCGTAGGACACCGAGGAGAACCCGTCGTGGTTGTAGGAGCGCGGCGCGGGAGAGGGGACCAGGGTCGGGCCGGCATCGCTCATCGGCAGCCCGGTCTCCCCGGCCGGGTCCGGATGGATGAGGTGATGGGAGGTGAACCCGGCCGCGGCGGCCGGGTTGAACCCGGTGCGGATCGCCTCGGCCAGCGCGGGCGAGGTCAACCAGGTCACCGTGCGCACGCCGAGTGAGCGCAGCTGGTCATCGACACCGTCGAGGACCCGGTACAGGGCGTAGGCCCGCCCCGGGATCCCACCCCCGGCCGCCTGCGCGGGCCGGCGCAGCGCGCTCTCGGTGCCCGACAGCGTCACGAACAACTCCGTGCGCACCGACACCGAGCCGATGGTGTGGTCGAGTTCGTCGGTGGCGCGCCGCGCGAGCCGCGGGGCGCGCGGGTCCTCGTGCTCGGCGCGCCACACGTCGTACTCCGCGCCGTCGTCGGGGACCGTGCGCACCAGCAACGACATGCGGTCGACGACCTCGCGGTGCCCGATCGCGATCAGCAGGTTCCCCAGCCGGGCCGCCAGCCGCTCGCACTCGGCCTCCGAGAGCATCCCGACCCCGGAGTGGGTCAACCGCGCCGTCGCGCCCCACCGCCCTTCGGCGGTGTCGTGGATCAGGCAGACCCGGCCCTGGCCGCGCAGCGGCGGCCCGTCCGGGAACGTCAGCCGGGCCAGGACCCCGGGCAGGTCCGGCTCGTGCGCCGGGCCGGGCACCCCGGCGGCCGCCCGTGACTGCCACACCGACCACCGCATCAGCACCCCCAGCTGGAACATCATCAGATCCGCGAGCCACACCAGCGCCGGGCGGCCGCGGACCGGCACGACCACCAGCGCGATCGCCACCCCGTTGGTCCCCAGCAGCACCAGCGCCTGGGCCCACCGGCCCGCCGACATGGCCAGCAGCACCGGCGCGCCGAGCAGCAGGACCGCCGCGGCCTGGATCGGGGTCATCCCCATGACCCAGCCGGGCCGCTCCCGGACGTTGAGCCCCCGGTAGACGCGTTGCTCCACAGGGGCGCTCATCGCCGACCGCCACGCTCAGGCACGTCCGCCACCGCCACTACCGCCGGCGGCACCACCGCCGCCGCCGCCGGCACCACCTCCGCCGGTGCCTCCGCCGCGCCCGCCGCCGCCACCTCGACCGCGGCTCGGGCCCTCGCTGGGCGTGGCCCGGTCGGGTGGGCGCTGCTCGCCGACCCGCACCCCGTCCCAGTCGAACGGGACCTCGCCGTCGTCGTAGTCCTCCGGCCGGCCCCCGCCGTCGGGTGGGCCGGTGTCCGGGGGAGCGGTGTCCTGCGACGGGTGGGGGCCGTCGGACGAGCCGCCAGCGCCCGACCCGGTGCCGCCCGACCCTCGACCGGCTCGGCCGCCCCCACCGGCCGGGCCGTGCCCGATGCCGGTGGCGTCCATCGTCTCGCCCGCGAACTTGGTGGCGAACGCCGCCGCGGCGCCGACCGCGGCGTTCACCGCGCCGACCGCGCCCGCGGCCCCGCCGCCCGCCGCGGCCCCGCCGCCCGCGGCCGCCGCACCTCCACCAGCTGCGCCCGCGCCGCCGCCCGCAGCTGCCGCACCTCCACCGGCCGCACCTCCACCGGCCCCGGTCGCTCTTGACCCGGCCCCGTCGAACCGGGCCGTGTTCGACTCCTCCGCGCCGCCCCCCGCGTCGGAACCCGACCGCGGAGAACCGCCCCCGCCCCGTGACAGCGACGTACGCGCCGTCGCGCCGGCGTTGGTGCCGGGCTCGACGAACGCGAGCAGGCGAAACAGCGCCAGCGGGCAGAACAGCGCGATCAGCAGCACCCCGGTACCGGCGAGCAGGCCACCGAGCCCGGTCGGCGCCGAGAGCATGTTGACCCCGATGACCAGGACCAGCGCGAGCGCGGGCTTCATCAGGATCGCGGCCAGCATCCATCGCAGCGACCGCCAGAACCACGACGCGGTGGTGTTGGTCAGCAGACCGGCGGCCGTGATCGGCACGGTCGCGAGCAGCACGACGATCGCTGCCTCACGGAAGATCATCTGTAGGGCGAAGCCGAGCGCGGCGGGAAGCACCCCGAACAGCCCGATCAGCCCGAGCAGCATGGCGCGGACCGAGGAGTCGAGCTGGCTGTCGAGTTCGGGGTTGTCCCCGAACGCGAGGTTTGGGTTGTCCAGGATCGTGCGGAAGTTGTCCGCGGCGAGGCCCTGCTGCAGCAGCAGCGTGGCCAGGCCCTCCGCCGCGCCGAGCAGGGCCGCGACGATCCCGAGGGTGATCGCCACGGCCACCCCGTAGGCGAACGGGCCGGACGCGGCGCGCCAGAACCCGGCCCCGCCGCGCAGCATCGTGATCGTCAGCTGCCACAGGAACAGCCCCAGCGCCACCGACAACCCGATCCACCGCAGCGTCGGCCACAGCTCCGCGAACGCGGCGCCGGCGGCCGGCTGGCCCGAGGAGGTCACCAGGTCAGAGCCGTCGCCGAACGCAAGCAGGTCGTCGACGATCTCGAAGGAGGTCCGCAGCAGCGCCACCGCCGCGGCCCAGATGAACTTCATGATCTGGTCGATCGCCGTGGCGACGAACGAGTTGAGCCCGTCGGCGATGACGTCGGGGATCATCGGACCAGGTCGCGGTATCCGGCCTGCACCGCCTCAGCGGTACCCGGCCAGGCCAGCGTGGCCGGGGCCGCGGCCGCGCCGGGGCTGATCCGCCACTGATCGTCGATGCGCCGCATCGCCTGACAGTTCCCCGCGGCGGTGGACAGCGACTGCCCGTTGCGGCCGGTGATCAGCTCACCGAGCACGCACACCACCACGTAGCGGCCGCCGTCGGTGCTGCCCTTGACCAGGGCGCTGGTCGGGTTCCAGGTGAACACCAGCCCGGCGACCGCGCCGCTGCGCGGCAGCCCGGTCCCGGCCCGGACCTGTTGCAGGTCGCGGTAGAGCCGGGTCGAATCGACCGGCGGGGCGCCGGGCGCCGCGACCTGCTCGTAGGCCAGGCGGTAGCCGTCGGGGTCCCCGCCCTCCAGCCCGACCCGGGTCATCTCCACCAGCTGCGCGATCGCGCCTTCCTCGGTGTCCGGGAAGCCTTGCGGGACCGCGGTGCCGCTCGACTCGCCGGGGGAGGGCAGGGTGATCGGGGGACCGGCGACCTCGTCGGTCAGGGCGTGCGGCAACGCCGCGGACTCCGCGAGCTCCAGCATCGGCTGGGTCGCCAGCGCGGTCTGCGCTTCCACGTCCCAGTCCCCGTCCGCGGACGGGTCCGGCCCGGCCGGTGGCGCACCGGCCGCCGGTGCCTGGCCCGTCGTGCCCGGCGCAGCCGGCTCGTCTCCACCCAGGCCGAGCAGGAACACCGCCAACCCGACGAGCAACAACACGACCAGCACGGCGATACCGCCGATCAGCAGCAGCGCGCGACGCCGCTCGGCGCTGTCGGCACGGTCGAACAGGTCCGGGTTCATCGCGGGTCAGGCCGTGGCGAAGGCGGAGAGGATCTGCCATCCGACCGCGTAGAGGAACGCGGCCCCGACGGAGGCGATCATCGTGATCGTCCCCATCCGGCCGAACCGGTGGTGATCGGCAACCCGGCCACCGGCGAACAGGATCAACCCGGCCAGGAACCCGGCGATGATGGCCGCTCCCGCGCCCCACCGCAGGTAGCCGATCACCTCGGTGATCTGCTCGGCGCCCGGCGGTGCGACCGGCGCCGGGTCGGGCAGCGGACCACCGCCGTCCGGCGGCTGGGCGAGCACGTCGAGCCACTGCATCATCCTCACCGCCAACATCAGCGGTTCCCCCTTCGTCGAGACCACGACCGCTGGGTGCTCTGCACGGACGGCAGCAGCCCCCAGCTCGACAGCAACGGAACGACGGCATCGAGCACCTTGTCGCCGACCAGCTCGGCGGTGACGCCGCCGACCTCCAGCACGGCGTCGTGCGGGACGAACACCGCGGTGGGCAGCAGCTCCTCCACACGCAGACCAGCCACCCCGGTCACCCCGGCCGGCCACCGCCTGGCGCCGGTGACCACCAGATGCGCCGCCGGCACCGCGGCACCGGCGTCGACCCACCGATCGAGCCGCGCGAGGACCTGCTCGGCATGGCGCAGGGAGGGGCGGGTGGGCCGCACGACCAGCACCGCGCCCGGTGTCGACCCGGTCGTGCGGCGCAACCAGCCCCCGGCCCCGACCAACGGATTGGCCGCGACCCGCCAGCCGTCGTGTCCGAGATCGGCCACGGTGGCATGGATGCCGTCGAGCCGGGGCCGCCACCACGGCGGAGGCGGCACCATCCCCGGGGTGATCGGGCCCGAGGACTCGAGCCGGGCGAGCAGGGCCTGTTCACGCCAGCTGTAGCGCACCGACACCCCGGCGCCCACGTGCCGCACCCACGGGCCGTCCATCGCGGCAGCCGCGGCGAGACCCGACCGGGCGGGGTCGGCCGCGTCGACGAGCAGGACCCGGCGACCGGCGAGCTGCAGCGCGTCGGCCAGTGCCGCGGCCAGGGCCGAGGCGCCCGCGCCCGGCGACCCGGCCAGCACCGGGATCACCATCCCGAAGCCGGTGAAGTCCGCCGGGCGGCGGGCGTCGTCAGGTAGCCCGAGACGCGCCATGTGGGCGCTGGCCCGCCCGATCTGCTCGGCCACCGCCTGCGCGTCGTACTCGGCGTCCGGATCGGGATCGGCCGCGGCGCCCACGGCCGCGTGCACGGCGTCGTCGACGTCGACGACGCTGAGTCGCCGCCCACCGCCCCGCTGCGCCGCGGCCCCGAGCGCATGGTGCATCTCGTTGATCGAGGTGACCCGCGTGGCCGCGCCGCCGCGGATCTCGGTCTCCTGCTCCGCGCTCGGCCCAGCCGCGGCTGGCGACGCGTCGTTCGCCGCCGCGCCCCCGCGCCGGTTGACCATGCCCGG
>JAJFJX010000232.1 GCA_021773655.1 Panacagrimonas sp. | reverse complement strand
CCCACGTAATGACGCAGGTCCTGGTCCAGCTCGGCCTGGAAGTCAGGGTCCTTTCGAAGGCGCGCGTAGGCGTCCTCGAGCTGGCGCAGCGGCTCCATCAGGGTCTCGGAGACAAAACGTCCCCCATAGGCACCGAAGTGGCCGCGGGTGTCGGGAAACTCGGTATAGGAAACGGGTGTGTTCATGGTTTGGCTGCTGTGTCCGCTCGGCATACGGCCTCGACGAAGGCCTGCATCCTGGCGGGATCCTTGCGGCCCGGAGCGGATTCGATCCCGCTGGAGACGTCCACCGCGTAGGGGACCGACATTCTAACCGCGTCGCCGACGTTGTCCGGGGTCAGCCCCCCGGCCAGGATCAGTCGATGCCCCACCCGGGCGGGAATCTGCGTCCAGTCGAAGCGGCGTCCGGTGCCGCCCGGACCACCGGCATCGTGACTGTCGAGCAACAGCGCGGCGGCGCCCGCATGGGCCGCGGATGCCCGAAAGATGTCGTCCGCCGTGCGCACCGACACGGCCTTGATGTACGCCAGTCCGTGACGGCTGCAGGCCTCGGCGCTTTCCTGGCCGTGAAACTGCAGCAGATCCGGCCTGATCGCCGCAATCGCGCGGGCCGCAACGTCGTCGGAGGCGTTGCTCAGCAGCAACACCACGCTGACCAGGGGCGGCACCTGGCGCCGCAACGCGGCGGCGGCGGTCGGACTCAGCTCGCGTCGGCTGCCGGGCACGCAGACCAGGCCGATGGCATCGACGCCCAGTTCGACCGCCGCATGCAGGTCTGCGACATCGGTAAACCCGCAGAACTTGATGCGGGTGCGACGAAACGGGCTCGGAGGCATGGTTCGGACAGGTCGGATCGGAATCGGGAAAGTTCGGGAGTCGGGGCGTATCGCGCCCGGTCACGACGCCAGGGCGCGGACCTCAGGCCTCAGGCCTCAGGGCAGCCAGAACGCGGGCGTCCCTGGAATGGCGAATTCTGCGGGATATCGGACATCCACGAAATAAAGACCGCAGGCCGGCGCGTTCATTCCGGCCAGAATCCGTTGACGCGAGGCCAGCACTTCGGCGATCCACCGTACCGGACGCCGGCCGCCACCGACTTCGATCAGGCTGCCGGCAATGTTGCGCACCATGTGGTGCAGAAAGGCATTGGCGCGGATGTCGATCACCACCAGATCGTCCTTGCGCCACACGGCAATCTGATGCACCCGCCGCATCGGCGTAGGCGACTGGCACTCGGCGTCGCGGAACGCGCTGAAGTCCTGTTCGCCAAGCAGCGCCCGGGCGGCCAGGTCCATCGCCGCCGCGTCGAGGTTCCACGCCACCCAGGCGCTGCGACCGTGCAGCAGCGCGCTGCGGCTCCGGGCGTTGTGAATCAGGTAGCGATAGGCGCGGCTGTGGGCCGAGTGCCGCGCGTGAAAGTCGGCGCGCACCGGCTGCACCCAGCGCAGGGCGATGTCCGGCGGCAGTCCGGAATTGGTCCCCAGCAACCAGCCGTGGTCACTGCGCCGGGCCGGGCTGTCAAAATGGATCACCTGCGCAAATCCATGCACGCCGGCGTCGGTACGCCCGGCGGCAAACACCTCGACCGGATGGTCGGCGACCTTCGACAATGCCGCCTGCAGCTCCCCCTGCACCGATGGCGCGTGGCGCTGGAGCTGCCAGCCGGCGTAGGCGGTGCCGCGGTACTCGACCCCTGCGGCCCAGCGACCGGTCGCCTGCGCTGCCGCCAATTCAGCCCGCCAGACGCGCGCGCAGCGCCTCGGCCTCGGCCTTCTGTTCGCTGGTCCCCGACTTCGTCACCTCGTCGAGCAGGCTGCGCGCCACCTCGGTGTCGCCCATCTCCACGTAGGCCCTGGCCAGGTCGAGCTTGGTTCCGGAGTCGTTGCCGGTGTCCATCTCATCGTCGCCGAAAGGATCTTCGGACGGCGAATCCAGGTCGCTCAGGCTCAGGTCGAGGTGGTCATCGCCAGGCCCGGAGGTCTTGCTGCCGCCAGCAAGGTCGAAGTCGTCCAGACTCACCTGGGTGGACGTCTGCAGATTCGGTGCCCTGACCTCGGTGCCGCTGAGGTCGAATTCGCCCAGGTCGAATTCCAGCGTGTTTTCGGTGGATGCTTGCGCCGGTGTGTCGGTGGTTTCAGACGGCAGTTCAAGCTCTTCGAGCCTGAATTCCAGGCCTTCGTCCACCGTGGTCACCGGCACGTCCGAGGGCGTGTCCAGTGCAAGGTCGAAGTCCAGATCCTTGCCGCGGTTGCTGTCTACGCCGGCGAACAGGCTTTCTCCGGGACACACCTGGCGGCCCATGATGGCAACCTTGCCCCAGGCCGTTTCGTCGAGTTCCTGCCTGAGCGGCCGGGCCGTCTCCAGGAACTGCTCAGGCATTCCGGCCGCGAAATAGGTCTCCGCCAGCTTGACCCTCAGCTCGGTCCGCGCCGGCTCTTGCGCCAACGCCTGCTGCAACAGCAAGGCCGCTTCCTCGTACAGGCCGTAGGCGATATGGAACTCGGCCTCCGACAGCGGATCGTTGTCTCCCAGATCGAGCTTCCGGGCGTCGGCGTCGGCTTCGGCGGCAGGCGCGGTTGAATCGCCGCCGTCCGGTTCGCCCACCGCCACCCCGTAGGCCGGCAACCCAGCGGTTTGTGCCTGCGGCTGCATCACCGTGCGATCGTTGTCGTCGTCGTCG
>JAJFJX010000231.1 GCA_021773655.1 Panacagrimonas sp. | reverse complement strand
GTGGCGTGCCGCAGGTGCTCAAGATGCTGCTCGCCAATGGCCTGCTGCACGGCGATACGCTGACCATCTCCGGCCAGACCATGGCCGAGGCGCTGGCCGACGTGCCGGCCGAACCGCGTGCCGACCAGGACGTGATCCGCCCATTCCACGATCCGCTCTACAAGCAGGGCCATCTGGCCATTCTCAAGGGCAACCTGGCACCGGAGGGCGCGGTGGCCAAGATCACCGGGCTGAAAAACCCGGTGATCACCGGACCGGCACGCGTGTTCGATTCGGAAGAACAGTGCATGGACGCCATCATGGGTGATCGGATCCAGGCCGGTGACGTGCTGATCATCCGCTACGAAGGCCCCAGAGGCGGGCCCGGCATGCGCGAGATGCTGGCACCGACCAGCGCCATCATCGGAAAGGGGCTGGGCGAGTCGGTGGGTTTCATTACCGATGGCCGCTTCTCCGGCGGCACCTGGGGCATGGTGGTCGGCCACGTCGCGCCCGAGGCCTACGAAGGCGGCGCGATCGCGCTGATCGAAGAAGGTGACTCGATCACCATCGACGCGAAGAAGCTGCTGATCCAGATCAACGTCGACGACTCCGTGCTGTCCGAGCGCCGCGCCCGGTGGACGCAGCCGGCGCCGCGCTACACCCGCGGCGTGCTGGCCAAGTTCGCCCGCGTGGTGTCCAGCGCCTCGCGCGGCGCGGTCACGGACTGACCCGCGTCCAAACGCGTGCACCGCATCGAGTTGCCCGCGTTGTGGCCCGGTGTCGATGCCGGGCTGATGTTCATCGGTGACCGCATCGGCGGCGAGGACTCGCGGCTGTCTCGGGCGATGAAGCGTGTCCACCAGAGCCGTTGCGCGCGGTCGCTGGCGGTGGAGTTGCTGGCCCAACAGGGGATCGATGCCAAGCAGATCTGCAAGGGCCCGATGGGCGAACCGCTATGGCCGACCGGCTGCGTCGGCAGTCTGAGCCATACCGACCAGCATGCGGCCGCGGTGGTTGCGCGCAACACTGCTTGCCGGGCACTGGGCATCGATGTCGAAGAAGACGCGCCGCTGCCGCCGGACACCGATGCGCTGATTCTGCGCGACGAGGAACGCGGCCAGCTCGACGCCGTGCGCGAGGTCGTTCCCGGTGCCGACCGGCTGCTGTTCTGCGCCAAGGAATGCGTGCACAAGGCGATCCATCCGCTGCGCGGTGCCTGGCTGGAATTCCAGGACGTGGCCGTAAGGCTCGACATTGACGCCGGCCGCTTCACGGTGCATCCCGCAACCCCGCCCGCGCGTCACGCCTTCGACGGCCTGCGCAGCGAAGGGCGGTTTCTGCAGCACGAGGGGCAACTGCTGGCGGTGCTGGTGCTGTTTTGAGGCCGGTTACGGTACGGAACAACGATTGTCCGTATGGGCCCATTGATCGTCTGCACTCAACTTGATTTCGAGGCCAGACACTCGGGCTCAGCCGCCCGCCAGCTGCGTCAGGATGATCGGCCGCAGGCGATCCCAGGTTTGCACCCCGATGCTTACCGACTCGTTCTGCAGCAGCAGGACGGCGGCGTAGCGGCGGTCGAAATCCATCCAAGGAACGGTGCCGAACAGGCCGGGGTCGCTGATCTCCGGGCCGGCGCTGAGGTTGCTCAGGGCATCTTGGCGGGTGTGCCACCAGCCCAGCGAGTACCCGTCGAAGAACTGGCCGGCCCCGGGCGGCAGGTCCTGGCGCGCAAGCTGTCCGATCTGGCTCTGACGGACCTGCTGCGCGAGTTCTTCCGGCAGCAGGCGCTCTTCGTCCACTCGGCCATTGTCGAGCAGCATCTGCATGAATCGCAGGTAGTCCGGTGCCGAGCTGGTGGCACCGCCGGCGACGCGCGGGTTGAGACCGAAGAACCCGGTCGAGGGCATGCCCAGCGGCACGGCGATGCGCTGGCGGAAGAAGGTGTTGAAGGGCTGACCGGAGACGATTTCCGCCACCAGCCCGGCTACCTGGTAGCTGTTGCCACCGTAGGCAAAGGCCTGGCCCGGAGCGCTGCGCAGGGGCAGGTCGGCGATGACCTGCGCGCACTGGCGCAGGGTGGCGATGGCGTCGTCGATGCAGGGGTTGTTGCGCGCCAGCCCGGACGTGTGGTTCAGCAACATGCGAGTGGTGATGCCGGCCTTGTCGGCCGGCCAGTCGATCTGGCCATTCAGGTACGTGGACACCGGTTCGTCGAGATCCAGCAGGCCGTCGCGCACCAGGGTGAGCATCGCCGCGGACGCCAGTGCCTTGCTGGCAGAGGCCACGAACACCGACGAATTGGGACCCAGTCCGCCGGCGTTGCTGCGAAAGACGGTGACGTCATCCACCCGCAGTTCGAACACGTAGGCGCCGACCGTGTCCGGCACCAGGGTGTCGAGCTCGGCCTGTAGTGCGCTCCAGTCGTAGGTCAAGGCGACCACGCTCAGGTTCTGTGTGGCACTGCCTTCGGCGTTGCGTGCGGTCAGGGTGTAGAAGCGGTCCTGGCTGAGCCGCACGCGGCGTTCGCCATCGGGCGGCAGGCCGGTGGCCAGCGGCTCGATGTCGACAAGGTCGGCCCCGGTCGTGTCCCAGCGCAGCGTCACTTCTCCGCCCTGTGCCACCGCGGTCGGTGTGGCGGTGAAGGTGTCGATGCGCGGCGAGGCACTGGCCGGCAGCGCCGGACTGCCGACCTCGCCGCCGCAGGCGCCCAGACCTAGGCCGAGCAGGCATGCCAGGCATACGAGCACGGGTCCGCGCAGCGCGATTGCGCGCATGCGATCCCGATCAGGAGACCGGGCGCGGCGCTGGAGAGTTAAGGACGACATGGCGATTGGGGGCTCGTGGTCAGGGCAGTGAGTCATGTCGGACACGCGGTGAGGCAGGTCACCAAGCGGGCACCAACAGTTGGTTACGT
>JAJFJX010000024.1 GCA_021773655.1 Panacagrimonas sp. | reverse complement strand
GGCAGGCCGGCCTCGGCCGCGGTGAATCGGGCCGCGCCGAAGCGGCCGCGCTCGGAGATGTGGGTGGACAGGATCGGGGTGGCCTGCGGTGCCAGTTCGTCCCACAGGCCAAGGCCGCCCAGGATCCGCTGCGAGGCGGCGTTGAGTGCGATGCAGCGTTCGTCCCAGCTCGCGGATTCGGCGCGGTCGGCCTGGGCCTCGATCAGTGCGATGCGTCGGCCCTGACCCGCCAGCGCCACCGCCAGGCTGCAGCCGACCAGACCGCCGCCGATGATGGTGACGTCGAAGCTCGTAGGTCCGCCCATCGTATTCAGCCGGCCATCAACTGCTCGATCTCGCGCACGGTCTTCGGCACGCCGCTGCTGAGAATCTCGTGGCCGTTCTTGTTGATCAGCACGTCGTCCTCGATGCGGATGCCGATGCCCCAGAACTTCCGGTTCACGCTCCTGGTGCCGGGCGCGATGTAGAGGCCGGGTTCGACGGTCATCACCATGCCGGGCTCGAATGGCCGATGCCGGCCCTGCATCTTGTATCGGCCGACGTCGTGCACATCCATGCCCAGCCAGTGGCCGGTGCCATGCATGTAGAACTGGCGATGCTTGTCCTGCGCGATCAGCGCTTCGGCCTTTCCCTTGAGCAGGCCCAGGTCGACCATGCCCTCGGTGAGCGTGCGAGTGGCCGCTTCGTGCGGCTTGCCGGACGACACGCCGGGCCGCATCTGCCGCAGGGCCGATTTCTGCGCTTCGAGCACCACCTCGTAGACGGCTTTCTGCTCGGCGCTGAACGTGCCGCTGACCGGGAAGGTGCGGGTGATGTCCGCGGTGTAGCCGCTGAGCTCGCCACCGGCGTCGATCAGCAGCAGATCTCCGCTCCTGAGTTTCGCGTCGTTCTCCACGTAGTGCAGGATGCAGGCGTTGTCGCCGCCGCCGACGATGGAGCCGTAGCCCGGCTGCATGTCGTGGGCTTCGAACTCGGCGTGGATCTCCGCCGCGATCTGCCATTCGAACCGGCCCGGACGGGTGGTGCGCATGGCGCGCACATGGGCCTGGGCCGATACCTGCGCGGCGCGGCGCATCAGTTCGATTTCCGCCGGGCGCTTGATCAGGCGCATCTCGTGCAGCGTGGTCTCCAGTGCCACCAGGGTGGTGGGGGCGGCGCCGCCACGACGCGACACTTCGCGCAGATGGCGCATCTGGCGTGCGATGCGCGCGTCCAGCTCCGGGAGTTCTCCGAGGGTGTAGTGCAGCACCTCGCGCCCCGCCAGCAGTTGCGGCAGGCGGGTCTCGAATTCGGACAGGTCCCAGGCCTGGTCGGCGCCATACAGCCTGCGCGCGCCCTGCGGGCCGGCACGTCGGCCGTCCCAGATCTCGCGCTCGCGGTCCTTGGGTCGCACGAACAGCACGAACTCGCCGTCGCCGCGGCCGGGGATCAGCACGGCGATGGCCTCCGGTTCCGGAAATCCGGTGAGGTAGGTGAAATCGCTGTTCTGACGAAAGCGGTAATGGGTGTCGCGCGCGCGCACCGCTTCGTGCGCGGCCGGGACGATGGCCACCGCTGTGCGGCCGATGCGGCGCATCAGTTCGGTGCGGCGGTCAGTGTGTTCCTGGCGCTGGGCGGGAGTCGGTTTCATGTCGGCAGCCCCTCAGTGGACGGTATCCGACGGAGCATCGGCGGCCGGCGGACGCGGATGCATCTCCAGGAACAGCAGCTGCGCGCCCATGCGCACGTATTCGACCAGCTCGGCGTAGGCGCCTTCCTCGGTCTCGATGTCGGCGCTGGCGTCAAAACCGGCCTGGGTGAAATCGGAGAAGTCGCGCAGGGTCTCGCGCGCTTCGTCGGACAGTGCGCGCAGGTCCAGCGGGCGACTGCCGGACAGGCCGTAGAGGAAGCCGCCGCACCATGCGGCGAGGGCATCGACACGCAGGCTCAGCGACATCGCGTCGTCGGGCAACAGCGGCTCGAAGCTCATGTCGGTGGAGGACAGGTCGGCGATGGCCTCGTCGCGCAGGCGCAGCAGGCCCTCACGATCATCCGCCGAAAGCTGCGACAGGCCTTCGGCGTGATCGACCAGCAAGGCCTCCAGGCCCAGCCTTTCGGGCTCGAGCACGCACAGGGCACCGCACAGCGCACCGTGGAAATTGGAAGGCATTTCGGTATGGCCGAGTCTGCGCAGCAGCTCCGCCAGTTCGAGGTAATCCGGAGTTTCGATCATGCAGCCCAGTATAGGCTGCAGCGTGGCTCGTCGAAGCTCAGGCCGGGGCCATCGGCTGGCGTTGCGCTTCGGCGCGTCGGCCCAGCAGTCGGGCGAAGGTGGCGCCCAGCAACACGATCACCACACCGCAGGCCAGGAACACCGGCCGGTAGCCGACCCGATCCACGATCTGGGCGGCGCCCAGCACGCCCAGGGACTGGCCCAGGAACAGGCAGGCGCCGAACAGCGACAACGCGGTGCCCCGCAGCGCCGGCACCATCTGAGTGGCATGGGTCTGCAAGGTGGCGTGCAGCATCACAAACCCCAGGCCGGCCAGCGTGCAGGCCGGCACCGTCCAGCCCCAGTGCGGCGCCAGGACAATGGCGAGGTAAGCCAGGCCGAGCAGGCACGCACCGCCCCGTGCCAGTCCGGTTTCCCCCAGTGCCGCGATCAGCCGCCGCGCCGTGGCCGTGTAGATCAGGCCGCTGAGCGAGAACTGCGCGACGATGGCCGCGG